>CAMWTK010000003.1 GCA_947177175.1 uncultured Treponema sp. | reverse complement strand
GACGCTAGAACACGCAGGAAATTCGTTCCCGCAAACTGACGCGACGCTAGAACAGGCGGAAATTCCTTTATCGCATCTGCGACAGCGGGTTCTTAGGGCGGCAGCCCTAAGCGGTGCTGGGGAAAGTGGGTGGTTTGGAGGGAGGGAACCCCCGCTTCCGAGTAGAGGGGTTGCCTCCCTCCAAGACGTTCCGTCCGCTTCCAAGCGGAAATTCACACCCCGCAGGACAACACTGCCGGTAAACCTTGCCCGCGATTCTGCCGAAACATAAGGAGAGAGACATTACGGGTGGAAGGGTACGATGTACGAATACAAGATTGAGGGCGGCATTCCGATTCGCGGGACGGTCGCCGCAAGCGGGAACAAGAACGCGGCGCTGCCGTGCATTGCCGCCGCGCTGCTGACCGAAGAGCCGGTTATCCTGCGCAATATTCCTGAAATCGAAGACACGGGCGTCATGCTGCTGATTTTGCAGGCACTGGGCGCGGGTGTGGAAAAACTGGGCGACCACGCATGGAAGATTGACGCATCGCATATCCAGTCAACCGACATTCCGGCGCGGCTGAGCAAGAAAATCCGCGCGTCCATCCTGTTCGCCGGCCCGCTCGTGGCGCGCACGGGAACGGCAATCCTCCCGCCGCCGGGCGGGGATGTCATCGGCCGCCGCCGCGTGGACACGCATTTCCTTGCGTTGCAGGAGCTGGGCGTGCGCATCAACGTGGACGGTCCGTTCTCATTCACCGCCAACAAACTCAAAGGCGCGGACATCTTCCTAGACGAAACGTCGGTCACCGCGACCGAAAACGCCGTCATGGCGGCGGTGCTTGCCGAAGGGCATACGATCATCAACAATGCCGCCAGCGAGCCGCACGTGCAGGACCTGTGCGCCATGCTCGAAGCAATGGGCGCGCACATCACCGGCATCGGCAGCAATATCCTGCACATTGACGGCGTGGAAAAACTGCACGGCACGGACTTTTCAATCGGCCCGGACTTCATGGAAATCGGCTCGTACATCGGGCTTGCCGCCGCCACCAAAGGTTCCATTACGATTACGGGCATCCGGCCAAAAGACCTGCGCCCGCTCAAAGTGTCGTTCAGCAAACTGGGCATCAACTGGGCGATTACGGGCGACAAGCTCACCGTCCCCGTCAGCCAGGAACTCAAGGTGAACGCCGACCTCGGCAACATGATCCCCAAAATCGACGACGCGCCCTGGCCGGGCTTTCCGCCGGATCTGACGAGCATTATGACCGTGGTGGCGACGCAGGTAGAAGGCACGGTGCTCATCTTTGAGAAAATGTTTGAGAGCCGCATGTTCTTCGTGGACAAACTGATCAGCATGGGCGCGCGCATCACGCTCTGCGACCCGCACCGCGCCGTCGTCTCCGGGCCAAGCCTGCTGCACGGCGACCACCTCGTCTCCCCCGACGTGCGCGCGGGCATGGCAATGGTCATCGCCGCACTCTGCGCCCACGGCGAAAGCCGCATCAGCAACGTGTACCAAATCGAGCGCGGCTACGAACAGCTGGTAGAAAAACTGCAAGCACTGGGAGCGCACATCGAGCGCGTTGAAATCGACTGAGACAGCGTTTCCGGCACAGATACGGGAGGGGAACGTCTTCCCCTCGCTCCCAAGGCACGTCGCTCCGCTCTGTTGCCTTGTCCGCTTCCCCTTCTCCTAGGGGAGTGCCCCTAAAACCCCCGCCGCGGCTCAGAAACCAACATACCCCGCATGAATCATGCTTTTCGTGCCAAAAAATACGCCGACACCAGGCAAAGCAGCACGACGAAGACAAAAATCGCCACCGCCACGGCAGACTGCCCCAGCAGCGCGATGATTGCGTAATATATCAAATCTTCCACGTACAGGAGTATCTCCAGCAGCGGATACACGATGACCGTACAGAGCGGCAGCGCGAACGACCAAGAGAATTTGAACAGCTGCGATTTTTCCACCCGGTAGCTCCAGGCAAACGCCGCCGTAAAAATCAGCACGATCAGCATAAGCAGCGGGTACGTCAGCCGGCTGATGAGCGTCGCGCTGAACACTTCCCCCGGATAGCCGAACGAATCCGCCTTGTCCGCAATCCTGATGAGCGAAAGCAAATTCATCTGCTGTGGCCCGACCGCCGCGTCGCAGACAAGGTTAAAATCGTCAAACGACATGGGCAAAATCATCGCGGTCGGCTCGGCGCGGTCGGCTTCGGGAACGGCGGCAGAGAACGTGTAGACCGGCTCGTTCTTCATGCGCCCGAATTCGCGGGCAACTGACCGCAGGATAAGATACGGCACGTTCTTGTACGATTCGGAAATCCCGCTTTCGGCAATCGTCTGCTCGTCAAACACCGTGACCGGCTCGGCAATCATTTTCGCATACGGCGTGGTCACGGAGTAGAGGAATGTGCCGTCGGGCGCATACGCATAGAGCGAGAATTCCCGCAGATACTGAATCATCCGCCCCGAATTGGACACCGCCGTAATACCCCGGATAAAAATCACGTCCCGCCGGCCGTCGTCGTGCGTCAGTGTAAAATAAATGTTCTGCACGAACTCGAACAGCTGCAAATGCAACGTCTCATCAATAAAGAACGCTTCCGCCGCCAGCCGTTCCTTTGCAATCTCAAAAAAATTCTGCACGTCGGGGTCAACCACCGCAGAAAGCCCATTGTTTTGCAGCTCCGAAAAAGCATAATAGGCTTCCAGCGTGTCGCCGCTCATCAAATAGGCATAGGCGCGCCGTTTCTTGTCGTAAAACTGCTTGGCAACCTCATCAACCAGTCCGCCCGGCGTATCCAAATGCTCCCACGCCTCGGCGGCAAGCAAGCGCGCTTCCTGCCGATTGATGTCCGCGCCCGTCGCCAGCGAAAGCGCGAGCTGCGCGTAATAATGCGCGTTGAACCACTGCCCGTTTTCTTTCGCCTTGTTCGCCTTCGCAATGAGCGATGTGACCGTCTCATGCGCAAACTCGCCCCAGGCATATTGGCTCGGGGTCAGCGTCTCTTCTTTTTCACGGCGGGGGCGCATCTTGTTCATGTTGCGCTCGGCATCGTCCAGCAACGCCTGCGCCTCTTTGTTCGACGAATCCAGCTTGAGCGCCTGCTTTGCGTATTCGTGCGCCAGCACGTACCGCTTGACGACCATGCAGTACCGCCCGCTGATCAGGTATTCGTTCAAAAGCCTCGGCGCTTCTGCCATCAGTTTCTGCCGCGCCGTCACCTGCGGCACGAACACTTCGCGGGCAAACACAAGCACGAACACCATGCCCAGCGACGCGAACAGCACCATCTTAAAATGCGCGACAATTTCCGGAGAAAACCGCTCCCGCGCCTTTTCCGCATGATGCCCAAAATAAATGGCGCAGGCAATCAGGAATCCGCTCGTCAACAGCGCGGGAAGCACGCGCAAAAAATAAAGCAACGCGCGGAGCAGCACATACGTCGTCGTCCGCCCCGGAAGCACGGCAGGAATTTGCCCAACCCCATACGCAACGCCGACACAGACCAGAAAAGCGAGCGCGACATACGCGGCAAGCAGCAGCAGGATTTTTTTCATGCGTCCGCCTCCGTTTCGTAAGGATGCGCGTTCCGCGCGGCAAAACGCCTGCCCAGCAAGCCCAGCACACACAGCACGATGATACACGCCGCGTTGACGAACAGCGCGAGCGGCTCAATGACATCTGCCATGCCCGAAAACACGTGCGGCGCGCCCATGCCAATACGCACGAACAGCTCACGGCACGAAGCGGCAAGATCCGCAAAAAAAAGATGCGCGTACACGATATAATTCAGCAGGATAATGGCAAGCTCGCTGACCGACACAAAGAACACTTTCAGAAAACGCCAGCTGCTCAGCGACACAAGCCACGCCGACGCAAGCAAGGCAAGCCCCAGCGACGCAAAGGCAATCCAGGCGATAATCCCCGACCACACGGCTTTTCCCGCCGCCGAAAACAGCGCCATATACATTTTGACTGGCACGGCGACCATGGGCGGCATCCGCGCGGCTTCCTTAAAAATGACATCATTAAACTGCCTTTCCGAATCACGGATAACGACCGATGTCGTAAACGAATAAATCGCGCCGGCTTTTCCGCGGATGCCCGTCAGGTCAATCATCAGCCCCTCGCCGTATATATCCCGCGAAGCCTCCGAAAAGCGGAATACCCGCGCATAATAATACACATTGCCGTTGTACGTCCGAAAATAATGCGGGGTCAAATCCTCGCCGCCCGCCGTACCAATCCAGTCAAACGTAATGCGGTCATAATACCCGCTCAGCCGCGCCGCCCCCGGAACAATCACGCCCCAAGTCAACGCACCGAGCACCAGATAGGTAACAATGGTCAGAACCGATTTTGCCGGATGAGAAATCATATAGAACACAATGAGCAAAAGCGCGCACACACTGACAACAGGAAGCGACGTAAGCAATCCGCGCAAAAAAAACGCGGCAGAAAACGGAATGCGCGAACTGCCTGCGACCAGCACGCGCAAATCCAGCCCGAGCACAATAAGCGCGCCGACCACCAACGATCCAAAAATGCAGATTGCGAAAAACAGCAGTATCAACTTGAGCGACGCTTTCATCGTTCTTATAGCATACCACGAACACGCGGTAAAAACAATCTTATTTCCGCGTAATTATGCGCAAAATGGGCACATGTTTTCCACAGATTGTCCTCAAAAAAAGTGTGTCAAGTAGTTTTTTAAACTTTTTTTACATTACCAAAAAAGAAATATGTTACTATTACCCCCCCCCATAACTGTTTTTAATTCGTTATAATACAAGAAATTACACAGTACTCAATACACACCGGCGCACCGAACAAAACAACAAGAACGCACCGCCTCTGTCATGCCGACAAAACCGCTTTCCGAAAAGATAAGTTTTCCACAGGTTATTCACACGGAAGATACTCACAACCATTCGGTAGTCAGCCGATGCTTGCGGGCAAAAAACAAAACGGCAGCATCCGTTCCGGGCATCAAGCCCCGAACGCTAGCCTAAAAATACCGAGCCTGCCTGATCGACCGAGAAAATAGACTTGCATTCCGAGCAGCGGAAACGCCCTGATTTTGTCGCCTTAAGCCGTTTTGAGCACACCGGGCAACCAAAAATCTTGGGAAACACGCTGTTTTCTGTCGATGCGCCCGCCTTGAATACCGAAATCGCTTCCGTAATCGTTTCCCGGATATTAAAAAACTGCGAGAAGCCCAACAACTGGAACAACTCGTAGACTTTGGGCTGGATAGCCAGCAGAACGATGTCGCCGTTCTTGGCTTTTACCATCTTCAAGAATGCCGTAAACGAACCGATGCCCGTAGAGGACACATAATTAAGCGACGCGCAGTTAAAGACCAAATTGGCGTACCCCGCTTCCACGACTTTTTGAATACGCTTCTGAAAAAGGCTTGAATTATAGGTATCAATATACCCATTCAAATAGATAATAAGCCCTTTGTCAACATCGGCAATGGTATCTAATGTAATCTTGAGACCGTCGTCTTTTTCAGCGTCAAAACCTTGCACTATTGCGTCGTTGCTCATGGAATTCCTTCCTATCACTATTTGGACTATAGAATATTATACCTCAACATATTCATTATGTCAAACGTTCCTGCAAAACTGTTTGCCCGCCGCGTATACCGCACGGCAGTTCCGCATACGTCAGCCGTGCTGGCAATAGGGCGACCACCCGCCGTCAACGCGCAGCAGAACGCCGTTCAGCTCGTCCTGCCGCAACAAAAACAATGCCACCTCCGCAACCGACCGCGCCGAAAGCATCGTTCCCCGCGGCATTTTTTTTGCGAGCGCGGCGGCATCAGTCGTATATTCGGTGCGGGTAAAACCGGGCAGCACGGCATTGCACGTAATGCCGTCTGCCGCATACGATGCCGCCACCGACTGTACCACCACGTTCAGCGCGGATTTTGCACCCGCATACGCCGCGTTCGTCGCAAATTCGCCACGATGCGCCGTTCCCGTGCCGCCAAACAGCAGGATTCTGCCCCACTTCCGCTGCCGCATGCCGCCCAACGCCGCAGAAACCAGAAAACCGGGCAGCGCATAGTCCAACAATGCGAGCTGCTGCCAGTCGGCGAGCGATGTCGTGTCCAACGGCTTCTGCACGAACGGACCGTAGCACACGCACAGTATATCGGCCGAGCGGGCGCAGTCTGCCACGGGAGAATCGGCAAGCGTGTCGAATCGTTCCGCCGAAAACGCCGATACGAGCGGATGGACGGGAACAGACGCGACCGCATCGCACCGCTCGAGCAGCGCAGAAAACCGCGCGCTTTCATGCCCGCCGTGCACCGTCAGTTCCGCGCCGTTCTGGGCAAGCAAAAACGAAAGTTCCGCGCCAATGCCGCCCGAACCGCCGACCACCAAGGCTTTTTTGCCCGCAAATATCCGCATGATTGCATTATAGCGCAAAAGCGCAAAAAGAAGTAGAGTATGGCTATGGATCTGAAAAAAATCGTAATCGTGCTTGTCCGCCCCGAAGAAAGCCGGAACGTCGGCGCGGTATGCCGGGCAATGGCGAACAGCGGACTGGACACGCTGCGCATTGTCGGCTCGCGCGAGGATTTTGACGACGAGCGCGTGCGAATCCTCGCGATTCATGCGGCGGGCATTTGGGAACAGGCGCGTTTCTTTGACGACATCAAAAGCGCGACCGCCGACTGCACGTTCGCCGCCGGAACGACGCGCCGCCGCGGGAAAAAACGCAAGGGCAAACTGCTGCTCCCCGAAGAATGCGCCGACATCATGGCGCGGATAACGGGAACGACCGCGGACGAAGGCGGCAAAGCCGCCCTTATCTTTGGCAACGAGCGCACCGGGCTGACCGACGACGAGCTGACCGCCTGCACGGCCGGGGTCGTCATTCCCGCATCGCCTGATTTTGCCTCGCTCAATCTGAGCCACGCGGTGCAGATTATGGGCTACCAACTGTTCCGTACGCAGGACGCGACTTCGCCGGGCTATACGCCGCTCACTTTGGAACGCCTTGACCGCACCGTAACGACCATCGCCGACGACCTGCAAAAAATCGGCTTTTTCACGCTGGCAGGGCGACCCGACATGGAACGGTTCTGGCGCATGATTCTTTCCCGCGCCGCGCTCAGCGAGGGCGAGGCGACATATCTGGAAAAACTCTTCGACAAGGCGGCAGGGCTTGCCACGCGCGGACAGGCAACCTAATCGACCATGATGTGCGCCACGTCAATCATATCGCCGCCGCAGACAATGCCCGCCCGCTCAATGCAATGCGAAAGCTGCCGCACGTTGCCTTTCCACGGGAACGTCGTCAGCAACTCTTCCGCAAGATACGTCAGCCGCTTGTGCGCCCGCGCCGCAAAACACCGTGCAAGCGGGACAATATCTTCTTTCCGCTTGCGCAACGGCGGAATATGAATGCGCAGACGGGAAATGCGGTAATACAAATCTTCCCGGAATTCGCCCCGCGCCATCCGTTTCTGCAAGTCCGCGTTCGTCGCAAACAGGAGCCGCGCGTTCGTGCATTTTTCCTGCTCCGAGCCGACGCTCCGAAACCGACCGTTTTCCACGGCGTACAAAAGTTTTGCCTGCACGTCGCGCTTGAGCTCGCCGATTTCGTCCAAAAAGAGCGTCGTGTTCTGCGCGCGATCAAAATAGCCCGTGCGATTCTGCGCGTCCGTGAATGCGCCGCGCACTGTTCCGAACAGCGAAGCCGCCTCCAGTCCGTCAGGATTCTCCGTCACGTTGACCGACACAAAATCACGCGAGCCGCGCGAAGAAAGCCGGTGTATCGTCTGCGCGACCAGCCCTTTTCCTACGCCCGTCTCGCCCGTAATCAGCACGGGAATGTCCGACTGCGCCGCCATGACGATATGTTTTTTGAGCGACTGCATGACGGCAGATTCACCGACGAGCCGCGAAAGCACCGCCTCCTGTTCGGCAGAAAACGTGCGCCCGCGATCCGCGTCCCCGGCAAGCAGGAACGCCATGTCCTGCGGAAAACGCAAAACGGTATGCTCATTATATGCGGCAGGATTCGGCAACGCGGAAAGGTAAAAGCATCGGAATGACGGATTGGCGAACAGCGCGGCGGAAAACGAGCCGCGCGGCGAGCGCGCAAACGCAACATCGATAAACACAAAGTCGAACGACCGCTCGCAGAGCGCGGACTGCAAGGCAACGTAATCGGCAAAAACGCGCAGCCGACAGACCGACGAAAAAATCGTCCGAAAGCCGCACACGATGTCTGCGTCCGTGGAAACCAATGCGATATGTGAAATCATCCAGCCTACTGCTGAGCACGCTTCCTAAAAAGCCTATACCACACCAACAGTATACCATATTTAATGAACGGAAAGATATAAAATAATTTGAACGGATTATGCGCAATTTCATGCCATACCTCACGCCCCTTGTCGAACGTGCTTTCGCTCACGCGCCTGATCCGCTCGGAAAAAATGCCGATTGCGTCCCGGTAGTACAGAAAAATGCTGTTGAAAAACTGATTCCGCCGATGATACGGCCACAGGTTTTTCTCCTTGATGCCGTCGCTGACCAGCACGAGTGCCGGAGACGATTTGTACATCGCCGCAATAATATCGTTCTCCATCGCCTTGGGATAGTAGCCCACAAACCGACCCACAATCTGCACGTTGGGAAACGTCTCGCGCACGTTGCGCTCCGCGTGGGTAAGCGTCTTGTGCCGTCCGCCCAGCAGATAGAGCGATTTATAGTGCTGATCGAGCACGCTCAAAATGCTGATGACCGCCGTAAACGGATTGTAACGGACGGGAACGTCTTTCTTCAGGAATTTCGCCCCGCGTAAAATGCTTTTGGAAACAGGCAGAATCAAATCGGCATCCTTGACGCACTGACCAAAATCGCTGCGCCTGTTGCGCGCCCGCAGCACGTCCCACACGGAAAGAAACATAATCTGCTTAGTGCCGGGCTTTGCCAAAATCTCCAGGATTTCTGCCTCCAGCTGCTCCGGGCGGCAAACGTCCACGGGAACGCCCAACAGTTCTATTCTCTGCATTGCCATACGTGTTTCTCCGTCATCGCATTCTGCAAGGCGGCGATGCCGTACAATGCCGCCGTCTCGCAACGCAATATATTCGTCTCAAAATGAATCGGCACAAAACCGCCCGCGCATAACTGCGCAATCTCCTGCGGGCTGATGCCGCCTTCCGCCCCGACTGCCAGTGCCGCGCGGACGACCGTTTTTCCGGCAAGCGCCGTATGCAGGGGCTGCGTCCGTTCCGTGCGCTCGTACAACACGCCGGCAAACACATCGCCCGCCGTACCGGCACACTGCTCCTGCCACAACGCAACCGCCTGCACAAGCGGAACGGCATCAAGCAGGCGTGTGGCAACGGGCGAGCCGCTCTGCTGGCGCGCTTCTTTTATGATGCGCGTCAGCCGGTCACTGCGGAAATTCTTTTCCGCGCCGCCCGCCTGCGAAAATGTCCCCAACACGGGAACAATCGTGCTCACGCCGCATTCAGTTGCCTGCCGCACGATGCCATCCATTTTTGCGCTTTTTGCGACAAACTGGAACAGCCACAAATCCACGGCGGCTGACGGCGATTTTTCCTTATCGTCCGTCGGCGCGCATACTTGCAGGACAATGTTGCGCGAGCGCTCGTCAACGGCGCAGACGGTCATATTCCGGCACGTGCCGTCGGGAAAGCGCACCTGCACCATATCGCCGCCCGTCAGGCGCAGGACGTGGCGCATATAACGGAAATCTTTTCCGCCCACGGCAAGCAACCCGTTCCGATCCGGCTCGCCCGGCGCAAGATACTGGCGCATTATTTCTTTGCCGGTTTTTCTTCGGCAGATTTTTGCGCCTCGGCTTCTTCCTGCAATTCTTTGAGCGTCTTGGTCGCGCGCACCAGCGTCGTAAACGATTCCTTTCCAAGAATGTCCAACGCCGCGCCCAGCTGAATATCGTAATCCAAATCATACAACGCCGCCGGTTTGGTGCGGTCAACCTGATTGCGCATCAGTTTGCGGAGCGTGCGCTCATCAATGTGCGGGTACTTTTTTGCCAGCGTCTTTGCAAATGCCGCAATGTCCGCCTCGCTCATAGCCGCATGAGCGTCCACATACTTCGCGATGTCGTCATTTTTCAGCAATTCGGCGAATTCTTTTTCGCCCTCCTCGCCCAAATCGGGGTACAGCACTTCGCGGTCGGGAGGAATGCCGATTTTATCGATGTTCGTGTCGCTCGGCGTGTAATACCGCGCCATCGTCATTTTGATGCCGTCGGTCGCCGAAAGCGGCACGACCTGCTGCACCGAGCCTTTCCCATAGGTGCGCTGCCCCACCAAATACGCAAGATGATTGTCTTTCAGCGCGCCCGCAAGAATTTCCGACGCGCTCGCCGAGCCTTTGTTAATCAGCACGATAATCGGCAATCCTTTGAACGTCGTTTTTTTCGGGCTTGCGGTAAAGACCGAATTCTCATAGGCAATGCGGCTTTTTGTCGTCACGATCGGTCCGCTGTCGATGAATTTGTCCGCAACGTCGGCGACGCTCGTAATCAGACCGCCCGGATTGTTGCGCACGTCAATGATGAGTGCGGAAATCGTCTTGCCGAACGAATCCAACGCTTCCTGCACGCGCTCCGCCGTAAGCGGCGTGAATTCAATAATCCTGATATAGCCATAGAGCACCGGGGTTTCATGCAACCGCCCCGCGTTCGTCGGAGAAGCAATCGTGCCGTATTTTACCGTGGGAACTTCGATGTAGTCGCGGACGAGCGAAACGGGAAATTCCATCGCCTTGCCTCGGCGAATGACCAAATCGACGCTTTCGCCCACCTTGCCTCGCAACTTGCCGAGCACTTCTTCCATCGTAATTTCCGACGTGTCCGTGCCGTCAACCGAAATAATCAGGTCGCCAGCCACAATACCCGCGCGGAAACCCGGCGTGTCCTCAATCGGGGAAGCGACTTCCACATACGCGGGTTTGTCGGGCGTGGATTCATAGGGCTTGGAAATAGAAAGCCCCACGCCGCCGAATTTGCCTTCGGTCGTGTCGCTCAGGCTGCGCATCGTGCTCGTGTCCAGATACAGCGTGTAGGGATCTTCAAGCGATTCGAGCATTCCTTTGAGCGCGCCGCGGTACAGCACCGCAGGATCGACTTCATCGACGTAATTTTTCTGAACGAAATCAAAAATTCCGTTCATCATTTCCATATATTGCCGGGATTCCCGTGCCGAATTCTTAGACGACTGTGCCGGCGACTGCGCAAAGCACTGCGACGCAAAAATGGAGACAAGCAAAAATGCAAGGACGAAATTACCGGTCCGTAAAAGCCGAGCCATGCCGATTTTTCTCATACTCTATTGTATGTTTCTGTAAGGATTTGGTCAATGTGATTTCTTTTTCTTGTCGAGCAGATAGCACGTCACCAACACGCCCGCGCCGCCCAAAATCATCAGGAAACACAAAATCTGCCCGGTCGAAATATTGAGCAACGACGTATTCAAATACAGCGGCGCGTCCTGGGTCGCCGTAATGCGGTAGCCGATGTCTGCGTCCGGCTCGCGGAAATATTCGATAAAAAAGCGCACGATACCGTAGCCAATCGTATACAAGCCACCGCTGAATCCGTCGAACGGCTTTTTTTTGTGCAAAAGCCAAATGATGCCGAACAGCACGATGCCCTCAAAAAATGCCTCGTACAGCTGGCTGGGATGCCGCGGCAGATTGACCAGACCGCGCTCCGCCACTTCCATGCCGCACCGCGCGGCAAAATCGCGCACCCACTGAATTGACGCGGAAAAGCGTTCCGCATGGGGAAAAACCATGCCCCACGGCGCGGTCGTAATCCTGCCGTACAACTCGCCGTTCAAGAAATTGCCCATGCGACCAAACGTGTAGCCCAACGGAATCGCCGTGCACATCGCGTCAATCCATTTCATCACCGGCTTTTTGTGCCGCCTGCACCAACATATCATGCCGAGCAGCCCGCCGATAAATCCGCCGTGGTAGCTCATGCCCGCAAGCCCCGTAAATCGCCCCGAACGGTCGAACGGCCAGAAAATGAGCCACGGATGCGTCCAATAATTGACCGCGTTGGGATTGGACGGGTCGTACTGATTGTAGACGAGCGTCGAAAAAACGCGCGCGCCCATGAGCAGGAACACGATTCCCGTCGCGATAAAGCCGAACACGTCATCTTCGGTCGCCTTTTCCTGCGGCGTGTCAAGCACGCCTTCTTTGAGCAACGTTTTGAGCACAAAAAACGCCGTGCTGAACGCAAAAATATACATCAGCCCGTACCAGCGGATCAGTCCGAGTACCGGTACGCCCGGAAAAATCTCCGGATGAATCCAAGACGGGTAATTTATAAAGAGCATCTGCATCATCACACCTTAAAGCCCTGGTTCGCGGCCTTGACGATTTTCGATTTTAAAAGCAGATTTTCGTTGCGCAACTGCGTCAGCTCAAACTGCTGCTGCTTGATGATTTCCGCAAGCTCGCCCTGCGAAAGCGCGCCCGTGCCGATCAAATCCTCCACGTAGGACATCTTCGCGGTAAAATCGTCGGTCGCCTCTTCCTGCACGACCTCAAACGAACTGTCCGTCACCTGCGCAAAATCGCTGAATTCCATCGTCTCGCTCTGCAAGATTTTTTCCGCAATGCGATAAATCGCCTGCGACAGAACGGAATTCGGCTTGTAGGCAATCACCGGCAGGCGCGACGAAAGCGCGCGATCCTGCAAATTATCGCGGTACATCACGCCCAAATGCTCCAAGTCAAGACCGAGGTACTGCTGGCATGAACGGCGGATTTTCAGCGCCTTGTCGGCATCTTTCGGCTCGTCAATCATGTTCAGCACCAACCGCGGGTGGAACTGGCTGAGCCGCGCCTTGAACACCGCCGCGCTCTTCGGGTCGATTGTCTCAAGCGTCTCTATCAGCTTGGGAATGTACAGTTTTTTGAGCGACGCGGCATCGGTCTTGAGCTTGTCAAGGTATGCCATCGCCTTGCTTCCTTTTTTGAACGACGCGCTCATCAGGCGGAACACCGCGTTTTTCAGGAACAAATAGCCGTTGAGCGTGGCCGTCACCGTAGGAGCGGTCACGATAATTCCCTGCGGAGAAAGCAGGAACAAATCCAAAATGGTCAGGTGCGTGCCCGCGCCCAAATCAATAATCAGATAATCCGCGTCCAATGCCTGAAATTTCTTGATCAGCGAGTTTTTCTGGTAGACTTTGAGCGCGCTCAGCCCCGGCACTTCGGAATCGCCCGCAATAAAGCGCAGATTCTCATATTCCGTGTCGGCAATAATGTCCTCGAACGTGTTTTCGCCCGTAATGAACGTGCCGATTCCCGCCTTCGGCGAAGATTGTCCCAATACCAAGTGCAGGTTTGAAGCACCTAAGTCCAAGTCGGCGAGGATGATTTTTTTTCCGGCTTGCGCAAGCGCAATGGAAAGGTTCGCAGACAACAGGCTTTTGCCTACGCCGCCCTTTCCGCTCGCAATAGGAATTATCTGCATACGCCCATTATAGCACAGATGTGCCGATACAACAACCGATTAGTCATTGAGCAGTTCCGCGAGTTTTTCCGCCGTAAAATCAAGCGCCTTCGCAACCATGTTGCCCGCGCCGCTCACGCCAAACTGATTTATCGTGAACAAGTCGCGGCGGCTCGTAGCGAATCCTTCCCAGCCGCTCTTTGATCCGGCTTCGGCAACCACCACGCGCGGCGCGCCGCCCAAAATCTGCCGCTGAAAATCGTCCGGCTGCGCCTCAAACAGCGCACGGTCAAGCACGGAAACCACGCGCACGGTTTTTCCCGCTGCCAATGCCGCCGCCTCCAGCGCAAGGTTGACCTCGGAACCGGTTGCCAGCACGGTGATGTCGGGAGATTCCGTCCCGTTCCGCACGATATAAGCCCCGCGGCGAATCGTTTTTTTCCAGTCTGCGTCGTCTTTTGCGTACACGGGAACATTCTGGCGCGTCAGCGACAGCACGACGGGATGGTCGGTGCTTTCCATAGCGATATGCCACGCGACCACCACTTCTTCCGCGTCGCCGGGGCGCAACACCTGCACACCGGGCATGGCTCGCAACGACGCAAGCTGCTCGACCGGCTGATGTGTCGCACCGTCCTCGCCGACAAAAATAGAATCATGCGTCAAATCGTAAATGACCGGCTGCTTCATGATAGCGGCAAGCCGGATTGACGGACGCATATAATCGCTGAACACCAAATACGTCGCGCAGAACGGGCGCAATCCGCCATGCACGCACAATCCCAGCGTCTCGCTTGCCATGCCGAATTCACGGATGCCGAATTCTATCGAACGCCCCGCACGATTGCCGAGCGCATACGTACCGCCGTCGCAGTCCATACCGCTTTTGTTGCTGCCTTTCAAATCCGCGCTGCCGCCCACCATATACGAATGGCTCAAGCCGAACGCATTGATCATGTCGCCGCTTGCGGTGCGGGTCGCGACGGACGCACCGATTTCATACACGGGATCAATATGCTCGCCGTCCGCCGTACCAGCAAACGCCGCCTGCCACCGTTTTGCGAGCGCGGGATTTTCTGCCGCCCAGGCATCAAATTCCGCCTGCCAGTCAGCATGGCGGCGGGCAAAGTCCGCTTGTTTGTCCGCAAAATAGGCGAGCGCAGCGGGATCTTCATAGAAAAATTCGTCGGGTCGCAAGCCCAAGTTCTTTTTGGTCTCAGCAACGTCGGCATCACCAAGCGGCTCGCCGTGCACTTTTGCCGTTCCCTGTTTGGGCGCGAATTTGCCGATAACCGACTTGAGCATGATGAGCGTCGGCTTGTCGGCGCATTGTTTTGCCTGCGCGACCAAATCCGCAATGCCTTCCACATCGTACATGCTGCCCTGCAACACCTGCCAGCCGTATGCTTCGTATCGTTTTTTGATGTCCTCGGTAAACGTGATGTCGGTCGAACCGTCAATGCTGATGCGGTTTTCGTCATAAAAAGCAATCAGCTTGCCCAGCTTCAAATGCCCCGCAAAACTGCTCGCCTCCGCAGAAACGCCTTCTTCCAGGCAGCCCTCGCCCACAAGCACGTAGGTGTAATGATCCACAATCGTGCGGGTGGCGGTGTTGTACGTCGCGGCGAGCATTGTCTCCGCCATTGCCATGCCGACGGCGACCGCAATGCCCTGCCCCAACGGACCGCTCGTATTCTCCACGCCGTCAGTCACGCCGAATTCGGGATGCCCCGGCGTTTTTGAGCCGACCGTGCGGAACGCCTTGATATCGTCGAGCGAAACGGCATAGCCCGCCAAATGCAGCACCGCATACAGCAGCATAGAGCCGTGTCCCGCGGACAACACAAAACGATCCCGGTCTGCCCATTTCGCGTCCGCCGGATTATGCTTCAGGATTTCGCCATACAGCACGGCGGCAAGTTCCGCGCAACCGAGCGGCAGCCCCGGATGTCCCGACTTCGCTTTCTGAATCGCATCGATAGAAAGACTGCGAATCGTCTTTGCCACGGCAGCAATGCCCGCAAGATTCATGCATAACTCCTTGAAAAAGTCCGCCGCTAGACGACCTTAAACCGATCGTGCTTCAGTCGGTCCAGAACGGCTTTTAATTGGTAGCAGATGTCCTCAAAATTGTATTCCATTCCTTCCAAAGACAATTGCAGCGCGCTTTCGTCTTCGTCCAGACTGTCATTCAGGCGCGAAAGCATTTCCAGCATACGGGAAACGTGTGCGAACAACTGCGAAAGCGTCACCAGCTCCTGCTGGGGAAACTCCGCCAGTTTGTCGCTCGCGCATTCCACGTCGTACACCAAATCGCCCACTTTCGTGTACAATTCCAGCGCACGATGCCGAATTGCCCCGCGTGAAAAATCCGCGAACCAATTATACTTTTGTCGGAGTATATCATTTCTCTGCATTATTTGCAACGCGAACTCATGCTCTTCCTCAGGGGAGATTTCCATTGCCTGCGGAATGATTTTTCGCACCAGATCGGACACGTCGTCTTTCTTGGCGAACAGCACGTCCTGAATATAGCAGTCGATAACGTAATCGGGCAGCGAATACATCGGCACGCCGCCGTCAAGCCCGCGCACGATGTCGCGCTCGTTCCATTTGCCCACGGCAGGAACGTTCTCGCCGCGCCGCCACAGGCGCGTCTCCACGCCAAACAATTCCATCGCCACTTTCTTTGAACTTTCCAAGAATTCGCGGATTGAGCCGCATTCGGGCGTGCAGAGATCCTTGCGCTTCTCATAAAACACGTTCGCCAGCTGCTCGTCCATGCTCGCGCACGGCCCCAGACGGTCAAAACTCTCCAAAAGCGATTTTTCCAGCAGCTCGTTCCACCGCTGCCGCGCCATGTCCTCGTCGTTTATCTGCAACGGATTGCGCTTGTGCGTCAGCGTCGGGAACAGCTGAATCATGCCGTGCCCCCAATCCACGACGCGGCAAAGGAACCGGTCGCCGTACTTAAAGTCGCAGTCCTGCAAGATGCGGTCGATAGAAACGCCCGTGAGCGACAGTTTGACCGGCAGCTCGAATTCCTGCTCGGCAAGGCGCAAAGACTTGTTCACGGGATCGGCCGCAATGTACTGCGCCGCGTACTCGTCGCCAAAGAAACTGAACAGCTCGCGGGCAAGGTTGCAGTCCGTCTCAAACAGTTTCGGCTCAAGCGGGCGACCGCTGTACTCAAACTGGAGCGTGCAGGAAAGCATCTCCATGTCCACGAACGGAATGCACCGGTCGCCCGGCACGATCACGCCCTGCGCGATTTCTTGCGGGGTCGGCACGAAGCTGAAAAACTGCCCCGTAAACGCCCCCGCCCGCGTCAGGTACAGCTTGCGCTCCAGCGGGAACACGAGCGGGTCGCTCTCCAGAAAATCGGCGACTTCCCGCACGGACAGCTTTACGCCCATCTGCGCGAACAGCCTGCTCACGTCCTTTGCGGTGAACGGGTCGCGGTAGGTGCGGAGAAAATGGGTCAGCAGTTTTTCTACGGTCGCGTTCATACTTCGCGGATGCACACCAACGTGATGCCCAGGTTTTTGAGCATCGCCTGAATCTGATCGGCAGAGACCTGCGTCACCTTGCACGTCACCCGCCGCTTGGAAACGTCGTCGCCCTCGCTCGTCACGACCGAAACGATGTTCCCGCCCAGCTCGGCGATTGACTGGCTCATCTTGGCAAGCTCGCCCGGCTTTTCGCTCGCCTCGCACATAAACCGCACGCCGTGATGCCGCGCCCCAAAAATCTCGATGAACGCATGGAACACGTCGCTTTCGGTGATAATACCGACGAGCAGGTCGCCGTTCATGACGGGCAGGCAGCCGACTTTTTTGTCCGCCATAATGCGCGCCGCCTCCTCAATCACCTCGTTGTGGTCCACCGTAACGACGTTCCGCACCATTACTTTCTCCACCTTCAGCTTTGAAAGCAGGTAGCTCAGCTCGTACACGTCGAGCGTGGTTGCCGCAGACGGCGATGCCTTGACCAAATCATTCTTGGTCACGATGCCTGCCAGACGGTCGTCGCGGTCAAGCACCGGAAGCTTGTTCACGTTCTCCCTTGCCATCAGCGCGCGCGCGTCGGTCACCGACGTTTCGGGATGCACGTAAATCACTTTTTTTCGCATCAAATCAGAAACAATCATTGTCAGCCCCCTGCGAAAGTCTCCTCAATTACTATAACACAGTTCCGGCGAAAAGGCGAATTTTTCGCGCTATCCGCCGAGGTACGCCGACTTTACGGCGGGGTCGTGAATCAAATCCGCCGCGTTGCCGGACTTGCTCACGGTGCCCGTCTCCAAAATGTAGACGCGGTTGGCAATGGTCATCGCTTTGTATGCGTTCTGCTCCACCAGCAAAATCGTCGTGCCTTCCCGGTTGATGCGCTTGATGATGTCGAAGATTTCGTCCACCAGAATCGGGGCAAGCCCCATGCTCGGCTCGTCGAGCAGCAGCAGCTTGGGCTGGCTCATAATGCCGCGACCCATGGCGAGCATCTGCTGCTCGCCGCCGCTCAGCGTGCCCGCCACCTGCCGCACGCGCTCCTTCAGGCGCGGGAACAGTTCGTACACGCGCTCCAGGTCGGCCCGGATGCCTGCCTTGTCGCGGCGGATGAACGCGCCCATCTCAAGGTTCTCGCGCACGGTCAGGTTGGCAAAAATACGCCGCCCTTCGGGGACGTGGATCAGCCCGGGCCGCACGATGTGGTCGGGCGCGAGCGACGTGATGTCCTCGCCGCCAAAGACGACGCTGCCGCCCTGCTTTTTGATCAGGTTCGACACCGCGTGGAGCGTGGTCGTCTTGCCCGCGCCGTTCGACCCGATCAGGCTGATGATTTCGCCCCGCTCCACCGTGAACGAAACGCCCTTGAGCGCGCGGATTGCGCCGTATGAGACCGTGAGGTTCGTAACTGCAAGCATCGTTTCTGCCATGACCGCTCCTATATGCCCGCGGCTTCTTCGCCGAGGTACGCTTTGACCACCTGCGGGTTGGAGACGACCTCCGCCGGCGTTCCCTGCGCAATGACGCGCCCGTAGTCCAGCACGAACAGCCGCTCGCAGATGCCCATAACCAGTTTCATGTCGTGCTCGATCAGCAGGATCGTCACGCCGAATTCCCGGCGGATAAACGCGATCTGCTCCATCAGCTCCTTTGTTTCCTGCGGGTTCATGCCCGCCGCCGGTTCGTCCAGCAGCAGGAGCGACGGCTGCGACGCGAGCGCGCGGGCAATCTCCAGCTTGCGCTGCTCGCCGTAGGGCAGGTTCTTTGCCCGCTCGTGTTCCTTGTGCTTCATCTTGAAGAGCGAAAGCAGGGTCTGCACGCGCAGGGTCATCATCAGCTCGTTGCGCCGGAAACGCGGCGTCCTGAACAGCACGTCAAGCGGCGTGACCTTGCGCTGGGCGTGCATGGCAATCCGCACGTTGTCCGCCACCGTCAGGTTGCCGAACAGGCGGATATTCTGGAACGTGCGGGCAATGCCGATCTGGTTGAGCTGCGCGGGCGACTTCTTGTTCGCCACGTGCACGCGCCCCTGCCGGTCCCAGAACGCAATCTCGCCGGACGTGGGCGTATACACGCCGCTCAGCATATTGAACACCGTCGTCTTGCCCGCGCCGTTCGGTCCGATCAGCCCGACCAGCTCGCCCTGATACAGCTCCATGGAAAAATCGCTCACCGCGCGCAGCCCGCCGAACACGATGGAAAGGTCGGAGACCTGCAACAGCAGTTTCTTTTCGCTAGTCATCGGCAGGCCTCCGTTCGGCAGCCGTTCCGCCGCGCTTTCTGACGGCGGCGGCAATGCGGCGCACCAGGCCCGGAATGCCGTCCCATGCCTTGACGAACGACAGTTCTTTCATGCCGAGCAAGCCCTGCGGACGGAACAGCATGACCAGAATCAGGATTACCGGGTAGAACAGCAGGCGGTAATGCTGCAAGAAGCGCAGGAATTCCTGCAAATAGGTAAGCACGAACGCCGCCAGCACCGAGCCGGTCACGCTTCCCATGCCGCCCAGCACGACAAAAATCAGGTCGTTGATCGAATTGTTGAACGAGGCCAAGTCCGGCTTGATGAAGCCGATGAACGGGGCGTACAGCGCGCCGGCAATTCCCGCCACGAACGACGCGATCACAAAGCCCGTCATCTTGTAGCGGAACACGCCGATGCCGTTCGCGTTCGCCGCAATTTCGTCCTCGCGCACGGCAAGGATCGCGCGCCCGTACGTTGAGCGCACGAAGTTTTGCAGCAGAATGATAATCACCACGAGCGCGCCGACAATCGTCAGGTACGAGCAGGTCGATCCCCACACAAAATCGGTGGAAAGCATCGTGGGAAACTGCTTGCCGTTCGGTCCGCCCGTAATCGCCTTCAGATTGACCAGCACCACGCGGATAATCTCGCCGAACGCAAGCGTCACGATGGCAAGGTAGTCGCCCTCCAGCTTGAGCGTCGGAAAGCCGATGACAAAGCCGAAAAACGCCGCGACCAACGCCGCCAGAATAATGCTCACGGGCAGCGGAATGCCGCAGTTCTGTGTGAGCAGGATGACCGCATACGCACCGATCGCCTCAAATCCCGCCTGCCCGAGCGAAAGCTGTCCCGTAATGCCGCAGATAATGTTCACGCTCAGCGCCATAATCGCATTGATGCCGCCCAGCGTGATAATCTGCGCCGTATACGCGTTGATGACGTTCGCCTTTATGAGCGCCGCCGGCACAATCACCGCGAGCAGCGCGACAACGCCGGGAATCGCCATGTTCCGGTAAATCTTGTTCTTCACGCCGCGCCTCCTACACCTTTACCCGCGTCTTTTTGCCCAGAATGCCCGTCGGCTTTACGAGCAGGATCACAATCAGAATCGTGTACGAAATCGCGTCCGCATACTGAGAAGAAATGTACGCCTTTGTCATCGTCTCCGCAATGCCGAGGATAATGCCGCCCAGCATCGCGCCCGGAATCGAACCGATGCCGCCCAGCACCGCCGCCACGAACGCTTTTAGGCCGGGAATATAGCCCATCACCGGGTCAATCTGCGGGTACGCCGTCGCATACAGCACTCCGCCCGCGCCCGCCAGCACCGAACCGATGACGAATGTGGTCGCGATAATCCGGTTTACGCTGATTCCCATCAAACTCGCCGCGCCCAAATCATACGAAACCGCGCGCATCGCTTTCCCTGTCCGGGTATAATTGACGATATAATTGAGCACCACCATCAGCACCGCGCTCAGCACAATGACAATCAGCTGAATATTAGAAAACGAAACAATCCCCACGCTGAACATCCGGGTCGCCATTGTCGGGAACTGCCGCGGATCCGGCCCGACGAACGGCAGCACACGCATCACGTTCTGCAAAATCAGCTCCACCGCAATCGCCGTAATCAGCGAATTCAGGCGCGGCGCGTTCCGCAACGGACGGTATGCCAGCCGCTCAATCACCAGGCTCAGCACGCCGCACAGCACCATCGCCGCCATAAACGCAAGGATCATGCCCAGCGGAGTCGTTCCCACCGCGCACAGCACGAAATAGCCCGCATACGCGCCCACCATCATCACGTCGCCATGCGCAAAATTAATCAACTTGACAATGCCGTAGACCATCGTGTAGCCGAGCGCAATCAGCGCATAAATACTTCCCAGCGACAGCCCGTTCATCAGTTGCTGCACAAAAATCGAAACGCTATTCACCGCACCTCCTCCGCGCGCTATCACGAAAAAAGCATAGTCCCGTTCCCGAAACTATGCTTCGATGCCCATTCAGTTATACCAAATCCCGGCAAAAATGTAAACAAGCGGACAATCACTGAGACAGTTTGCGAAGCAAACTGTCAGCTAAAAAACAGCAACGCTGTTTTTTAGCACCGCCCACAACGCCCGCTTCTTCCGTCTGCTACGGATGAATCGTCGTCTTGTAGCGCGTCGTCAGCCCGCCGTCCTCGCCGCGCGCCAGTTCCAAAATGACCGCCGACTTAATCGGGTTGCGTTTCTCGTCAAACGTCAGATGCCCGGTCACATAGTCGCCGTTCGTCGCCTCAAGCGCATCGCGCACGGCGGCAGTCTCGGTCGTGCCCGCATTCAGAATCGCGTCTTTCAGCAGATACACGCTGTCATAGCCCAACGCCGCAAACGAATTCGGCTTCTTCCCGAATTTTTCCTCAAACGCCGCCACAAACCGCTGCACCGCCTCCGAATCAGAGTCCGTCGCGTAGTGGTTGGAATAGTAACCGTTCAGCACTTCCTCGCCCGCGTTCTCCGTCAGACCGTCCCAGCCGTCCGCCCCGACAATCGGCTTGTCAATGCCCTGCGCGCGCAGCTGCTTCGCAATCAGCGCGACCGTGCCGTAATAATCCGGCAGATAGATAACGTCCGCGTTCACGTTCTTGATTTTGGTAATCTGCGCGTTAAAATCTTTGTCGCCCGTGTTGTACGATTCCTGCGCGATGACGCGGCCGCCCAAACGCTCAAATTCTACAATAAAATTGTCTTTCAGCCCCACCGAATAGTCGTTCCCGATGTCGTACAAAACCGCCGCAGTGCCCGCGCCAAGCACGTCGCCCGCAAATTTGCCGCCCACCGTTCCCTGAAACGGATCGATAAAACAGGTGCGGAAAATATAGTTGCCCGCGTCGGTAATCGTCATTGCCGTCGCCGCCGGAGCAATCTGAATGATTTTCTGCGCCTGCGCGCTCTGCGTAATCGCCTGCGTACACCCGGACGTGAGCGACCCGATAACGAACGTCACGCCGTCTTTTGTCACCAATTTTTTGTACGCGCTCACCGATTTTTCGGGGTTGCCCTCGTCATCTTCCGCAATCACTTCCAGCAGCTGACCGTTTACGCCGCCCGCCGCGTTGATTTCCGCGACCGCCAGATCAATGCCGTTCTTGCACTCAACGCCATACACCGCAACCGCTCCGGAAAGCGGGCCAATCGAACCGATTTTAATCGTATTGCCGCCGCTCTTCGTGCATCCTGCCATCACCAAGCCCGCAAGCGTCGCCGCAAGGGTAACCAAAACCTTTTTCATAGCTCCAAACCTCCAAGATATATAACAAAGCCGTCCCCATTCCAAAGGACGGCTCGCAAGCCAGACTTATGCCTGTGCTTCTTCTGTTGCAGGTGCTTCTGCCGCGGGAGTTTCAGCCGCAGCGGCAGCCTTTGCCATCCGCGCCTCTTTCCGCGCAACGTTTTTCAGCGTCGCGTTGCAGACTTTACAGATTTTCACCTGTTTGCCGTCAATTTCCTTTTCATACAGGATTTTGACGTTCATCTTCCCACAGCGCGGACACGTGCCACGACCGTGGTGCACTTCTGAGCGGATACCAGCTCCGCGATGACCTTTAGACATCTCTTACTCCTCCGCCTTTTCTTCTTTTTTTGCAGCCTTCGGCTTCGCCGTCTTTGCGGGGGCTTTCTTCGCCGCCCCCTCTTTCTTTTCGGCGGGCTTTGCCTTCACGTCGGCTTTCTTTGCCTTAGACTCGCCTTTTTTTGCTTTTGCGGCTTCTTTATCCTCTTCAGTCGGCAACTTGTAGTCTACCAACTCAAGGATAACCATATCCGCCGCATCGCCCTGACGGAAACCGATTTTCAGAATGCGCGTATAACCGCCGTTGCGGTCTTTCATTCTCGGTCCAAGCTCGGTGAACAACTTGTTCAAGATTTTCTCATCTTGAATATACTTCGCCGCAATACGGCGGTTGTGCACAGAATCGACCTTACTGCGCGTAATCAACTTTTCAGCAGCCCTGCGCACTTCCTTCGCCTTTGCCTGGGTCGTCGTAATGCGCTCAAATCTGAAAAGCGATGTCACCATATTTCGTGACATCGCGCGACGATGTGCCGATGTCCGAGAAAGCGGATTAAAACCATTTCTATGATTCATCTGATTCTTCCTTCTGCTTTTGCTTAGTTACATTGACGGCATTTTTCAGATGACTGTAATCTGTCATCCCGAGCGTCAAATTCCATTCAAGAAGTTTTTCCTTGATTTCAGTCAGGCTTTTCTTGCCGAAATTGCGGGTCTTCACGATGTCGTCTTCCGTCTTTTTGGTCAACTCGCCAATCGTGCGGATATTCGCATTTTTCAGACAGTTAGACGAACGAACCGAAAGTTCCAGCTCCTCGACCGGCGTGTTGAGCAGCTGACGGATGCGTTCGTCGCCTTCGTCAACATCGTCACTCGCCCCAAAGTCGCTGTCGTTAAAGTTCACAAAGATTGAAAAATGATCTTTCGCAATCTTTGCCGCCTCCGCGAGCGCGTCTTCCGGGTTAATCGTGCCGTCCGTCCAAACCTCAAGAATGAGTTTGTCGTAGTCATTGCGCTGACCGACACGGCACGGCTCAATCGCATACTTTACCTTGCGCACCGGCGAGAAAATCGCATCCATCGGAATAGTACCGACCACTTCGATGTAATGCTCATTCACTTCCGCCGGAACGTAGCCACGCCCAAAGTCAACCTGAACCTCAAACTCCACACGCGCACCGTCCATCATCGTAAAGACGGGCACATCTTTTGTCAGAATTTCAAGCTGTCCTTCCTTTGCAAAGTCGTCGCTTTTTACGACACCCGGTCCTGCAAATTCGTAAAGAATCGTATCCTGTTCAGTGTCGCCGGAGAGCCGCAAGCGAATCTGTTTCAAACTGTTCAAGATTTCCAGCGTATCTTCTGAAACGTTCGGAATTGTCTCAAATTCGCTGGAAATGACATGCGGAACACCGTCGGCATCGTATGAAGTAATCCGTACTGAAGATACCGCATACCCTTGAATCGAAGACAACAACACGCGGCGGAGCGTATTTCCAATCGTCGTGCCAAATCCCGTCTCAAAAGGATACGCCGTAAACTTTCCGTAGTTCGGATTCGTCTCTAGATGTTCAAATGTGATGCCTTTTGGTTTTTTAAAACCTTTCAGCAGATTTTTGCGAGCCATCTGAACTCCTTCTTATCGGAAATAATATCACTTTTGGTGATTGCCCTGCGGCAAATGCCGTTTGTTTTACAATAACTGAAGCTCCGGGCAACCGCCTCAATCATTGATCCTTGAACTTGCTTCCCTACATTCGCCGTGTCTTGCGCGGGCGGCAACCGTTGTGCGGAATGGGGGTAACGTCAGAAATCGACTTTACCTTCAACCCCAGATTGCCCAAAGCGCGGACAGCATTCTCACGACCGACCCCCGGTCCCTTGACGAACACGTGCACTTCACGCAAACCGTAGCCCACTGCCTTCTGAACAGCAGACTCCGCCACCGTCTGCGCGGCAAACGGCGTAGACTTTTTTGCTCCGCGGAAGCCCAGTCCGCCGGAAGAAGCCCAAGAAAGCGCATTTCCTTTCAAGTCTGTAATCGTCACGATAGTATTGTTGAACGTCGCCTGAATATACACGTTCCCTTCGTAGACGCTCTTCTTTTCCTTTCGTTTTTTTACGGTAGCCATTCGTTACTCCTTCACCTATCAGACAGCCTTCTTCTTGTTTGCGACCGTCTTTTTCTTGCCTTTGCGCGTACGCGAATTGGTACGTGTGCGCTGACCACGAACGGGCAGCCCCTTGCGATGGCGGAGACCACGATAACAACCGATGTCCATAAGACGTTTGATGTTAAGACCAATCTCTGAACGAAGGCGACCTTCCACCTTGTACTCGGCATCAATCAGCGCGCGCAATTTTGCCTGCTCTTCCTGATCCAAGTCGTTCATCATCTTCTGCGGATTTATTCCAGTCTTTTCGCAAATTGCCTTTGCTGCCGAACGACCAATACCATAGATATAGGTCAGAGCAACGACAACGTGTTTATTTGGGAGATCAACTCCCGCAATTCGAGCCATCTGCTACTCCTTTAACCCTGTTTCTGCTTATGCTTCGGATTAACACAAATGATACGGATAATACCATTGCGCTTAATTACCTTGCACTTGTCACAAATGGGCTTTACGCTGGTTCTCACTTTCATAAAAGTCCCCCTTGGGAAAGTACCACCGCTGAATCATAGCAGTTCGCAATGAACTACAATCCAACGTGTTCTGTAAATATAGCACAAATTTCAAAACTTATGCTACTACTGCGCGCCATTTTTCTGCAAAATTCAGCACGAATTCCGCCGTCCTGCGGGAATTCATCCGTCTCCTACAGATTGCGGGAACGCAGTTTTCCCCGCTTAACAAGCCCCTCTGAATGGTGCATTTTAAGCTGGGCTTCAATTTGACTCATCGTATCCAAGTCAACGCCCACCAAAATCAGCAGGGACGTACCGCCCATCAACATAGAAATTGACTGCGGAAAGCCAAAAAGATTTTGGATGATTGTCGGCAACACTGCGATTGCAGCGAGATACAACGACCCGGGCAATACGAGACGGTTCAATACCTTCTGCATATATTCTTCAGTCTTGTCAGTGCGGATGCCCGGAATTGACCCGCCGTTTTCTCTTATGTTCTTCGCGATTTCCGTGGGGTTCAGGGTTACCTGTGTGTAGAAGTATGCGAAGAAAATAATCAGAAGTACCAACAAAACATTATACCATAATCCCGTCGGTGTCAGAATTGCAGAAAGACGAGCAACCCAACGCGCGGAATTTTGGCTAGCACCAAAACTAGAAACAATCTGGAGCGGGAATGTCAGAAACGAAGAAGCAAAAATAACCGGAATGACCCCCGACGGATTGATTTTGAACGGAATATACGTATTCTGCCCACCATACATTTTGCGTCCGACGACACGCTTTGCATAGTGAACGGGAATCTTGCGTTCGCCCTGCTGCTCATACACAACCAGCGCGATAACAGCAATGAACATCAGCATCGCAACAATGAGGAATACCGGGTTGATGTCATTATCGTTCGGGTTCTTCACCTTCGCAACAAGTTCAACCACAGCATGAGGCAGGCGCGCCACGATACCCGCAAAAATCAGAATGGAAATGCCATTTCCGATACCGCGAGCCGTAATCTGATCGCCCAGCCACACCGTAATCATTGCGCCCGTCGTTACCGTGAGCATCGCAAGCAGCCTGAACGCAAGCGGATTTTCCAAAATGACCGCTCCCGGAATGCTGTTTGCGTACACCGTCACCGCCAAAGACTGAATCAGACAGACAAACACCGTTCCGATTCGAGTCCAAGCCGCGACCCTGCGCTGACCACCGTCTTCCTGTGCCATACGTTTGAGCGACGGAAAGATAATCAGCGCAAGTTGCAAGATAATCTGCGTTGAAATGTACGGCATAACGCCCAACATGAACACAGAAAAGTTAGAGAATGCACCACCGGCAAAAAAGTCCATATAGCTGGCAAACGCGTTTCTGTTTCTTGACGCAAGGTCATTAAAATAGGTAATGAGCACACTCGCATCAATGCCCGGAATTGTCAGCACACAACCCAGACGAAAAACGGCTAAGATTACAAAAGTAAAGAAGATGCGATCCCGCAGTTCTTTAATTCTGAACATATTTACGATTGCATTGTTTGCCATGAGTTTCTCCGCCGTCTACTATTCTTCTTTTTTTGCCGCTTTCTTTGCGGATTTTTTTGTCTCTGCTTTCGCATCATCGTCAGCGGCGGCAGTCTTTACCGAGCCACCCGCCTTTTCGATTTTTTCTTTTGCCGTCGCAGAAACTTTGTCCACATCGATTGTCAGCTTTTTTTTCACATCGCCGTCGGCAAGAATTTTCACCAGCTTATCGGCAGAATCGAGCAGCCCCTTTGCAATCAGCGTTTCTTTGTTCACCGTGTCGCCGTCGTCGAATTTTTCTTCCAACAACTTGACGTTCACGATGACATATTCTTTCTTGAAAGGATAGTTTGAAAAACCACGCTGCGCGATACGGCGATACAACGGCATCTGCCCGCCTTCAAAACCGACATAGGTTTTTCCGCCGGAACGAGACTGCTGACCTTTGTTTCCTTTGCCCGCAGTAGTACCACGACCTGATGAAGAGCCACGGCCGACAATGCGTTTTTTCTTGTTGGCACCTTTCGGCGCGCTCAGTATAAAATCTGCCATTATTTTGTCTCCTCAACTTCCACCAAGTGCGCGACAGAAGCCACCATACCACGAACGCACGGATTATCTTCCTGCACCACTGATGAGTTAATTTTTTTCAGGCCAAGACTGCGAACAGTCGCCTTTTTTGCGGGCTTCTGACCAATTACGCTCCGTCTGAGTGTAATCTTAAGTTTTTTCGTTGCCATCGATTACCCCCACATATCCTGCAATGACTTGCCGCGGTTAGAAGCGACAGCCTTTGCGTCCATAAGGTTCGCAAGACCATCAAAGGTCGCCCGCACCACGTTGACCGACGAACGAGATCCCTGCGACTTAGAAATAACGTCAGTCGCACCGATAGCGTCCATAATCGCACGGACAGGACCGCCCGCGATGATACCCGTACCGGGGCAAGCCGGCTTGAGCAAAATCGCCGAGCTCTTGAACTTCCCGATGATTTCATGCGGCAATGTTCCGTTCTTCATCGGCACCATAACTAAATTGCGCTTTGCCTTGTCAACGCTCTTCCTAATCGCTTCGGAAACATCGTTCGCCTTACCGAATCCGTATCCGACGCGCCCTTTCTGATCACCGACAACCGTCAACGCTGAAAACGACATCCTACGACCGCCCTTGACCGTCTTAGACGTACGATTCAGCTTGACCAACTTTTCAATGAACTCTTTCGGTTCTCTTTCTTTATCGAACTTATTCTGGCGTTCCATAGACTCTCCTAGAATACGATCCCGGCTTTGCGGGTTGCGTCTGCAAGGGCCTTGACAACACCATGATACAGATAACCATTGCGGTCAAAGACTACCGTCGTAATCTTTTTATCCTGTAGGCGTTTTCCCAAAGCTTCACCAAGTTTTGTTGCGCCGTCAACATTCGGCTTGAGCGCAGCAAATTCCTTTTCTAAGGTAGAAATGGCGGCCAAAGTCCTGCCTTCGTCATCATTGATAACCTGCACATACAGATTACAGTTGCTGCGCGTCACGGTCATGCGCGGTCTTTCCGCCGTTCCGTGAATCCGCTTGCGAATGTGAATCTTGCGATGCAGACGTTTTCTGTTTTTTTCAGTCAGTTTTCTCAACATCTTGCTACACCACCTTATTTAACGCCGGTCTTACCAACTTTACGCCTGATGACTTCAGTTTCATAACGAATACCTTTGCCCTTATACGGCTCGGGTGCGCGCAACTTGCGAATCTGAGCGCTGAATTCACCAACCAACTGCTTGTCGATTCCAGAAATCGACACCTTGCCCTGCGCATCGGCAGTAACCGTAAGCCCTTCGGGAATAACCGCGATGAAGTCAGAAGAATACCCGAGGTTCATCACCAACTGCTTTCCCTGCACTTCCGCACGATAACCGACGCCCGTAATAATCAGCGTTTTGGTAAATCCGTTCGTTACGCCCGTAACCATATTGCTGATCAGCGCACGGTACAATCCATGAGCCGAATTCGCCGCCTTGGTATTCTCTTTCGGCGCGACCGTAATCTGACCGTCTTTGAACTCAACGCTCACATTTTCACTGTACGACTGCTTCAACTCGCCTTTCGGACCTTTTACGGTTATCACGCCGTCGTTCGTCGTCACAGTCACTCCTGCCGGCACAGCAACAGGAAGTTTTCCGACTTTAGACATCTCTTCCTCCTATTACCAAACCTTGCAGACCAATTCGCCGCCGACCATTTTCTCGCTCGCTTTCTTGCCGGTCGTCACGCCAGAAGAAGTCGAAACAATCAATGTGCCGTAACCGTTGTACACACGGGGCAAATCCTTATAACCAGAGTACACGCGGCGACCGGGCGTAGAGATTTTTTCTACGCCATGGATAACCGGAACATTCTGATCGTCATATTTCAAGAAAATGCGAATATTCGACTTGTTGTCTTCCTGCACTTTCTTAAAATTCTTAATATATCCTTCCGTCTTCAGGATTTTCACGATTTCCAGCTTGAGCCTTGAAGTAGGAACATCTACTTTTTCGTGGCGAGCCTGAACGGCATTGCGGATCTTTGTCAGCATATCTGCTACAGGATCTGATACACTCATTTCTTCTCCTCCCCCACTACCAACTGGATTTCGTGACACCAGGCAACAAGCCTTCACTTGCTAACTTACGAAAGCAGACACGACACATCTTGAACTTGCGCAAGTATCCACGCGGACGACCACAAATCTGACAGCGATTGTATTCACGAGTGCTGTATTTTTGGGTGCGCTTCGCTTTGATAATCATTGATTTCTTAGCCATGCTTTCCTCACTACTTTCTGAACGGCATACCGAACTTGGTAAGCAGAGCACGAGCTTCGTTATCCGTGCGCGCGCTAGTCACAATCGAGATGTTCATACCGGCAATCTTCACGATTTTGTCAAAGTCGATTTCCGGAAAGATAATCTGTTCTGTAATACCAAGAGAAAAATTCCCGTGCCCATCAAAGCCCGTCGCCTTGATACCGCGGAAATCCTTGACACGCGGCAATGCCACATTGATAAGGCGATCCAAGAATTCATACATAATTGTACCGCGCAATGTAACCATTACACCAACTTCATTGCCCTCACGCAGTTTAAAGTTTGCGATACTCTTTCTTGCCCTTGTTTTTACAGCCTTCTGACCGGTAATCTGCGTCAGGTCAGTAACTGCGGCATCAAGGAGTTTCTTGTTCGTGAGAGCTTCGCCGACACCCATGCTGACCACAACCTTTTTGATTGCGGGAATCTGCATCGGTGTCGTGTAGCCCAGCTCCTTAAACAGAGCGGGCGCGATTTCGTCCTTGTAGACTTTCTTAAGCCGAGGTACGTACTTATCCATTACAGTGCTTCTCCACACTTCCGGCAGACACGAGTTTTCTTGTCGCCAGTGATTTTGTAACCAATTTTAGTCGGACCGCATTTTTTGCATACAATCGCGACGTTAGAAATGTGCAGCGGAGCCTCAATCTCAACGATACCGCCCTGATCCTGCTGGCTGCGCTTTTTCATTGCCTTTTTGACAATGTTAATCCCGGAGACAATAACCGCGTCCTTTTTAGTGACAACACGAACAATCTGCCCGCGTTTGCCCTTATCTTTTCCCGCAATTACTTGTACCGTATCGTCCTTATGAATCTTAAACTTCTTCCTCATGTTCATGCGGCACTCCTTACAGAACTTCCGGCGCAAGCGATACGATTTTCATAAAATCCATATCGCGCAACTCGCGGGCAACAGGTCCAAAAATACGCTTGCCTTTCGGATTCTTGTCGCCGTCAACAATGACACACGCATTGTCATCAAAGCGGATATACGTACCGTCGGGACGGCGATATTCCTTGGCAACCCGAACGACCACCGCTTTCTGCACCGTTCCTTCTTTTATGGCAGATGTCGGAATCGCTTCCTTAACAGCCACCACAATAATGTCACCAATCCCGGCATACCGGCGGCGAGAACCGCCCAGCACCTTGATACACTGAACAAGCTTTGCGCCGGAGTTATCAGCGACGGTCAATTTTGATTGCATCTGAAGCATTCGTCAACTCCTCCGCGTTATTTCGCGCGTTCAATGATTTCTGCAAGACGCCAGCATTTGTCTTTGCTCAGCGGGCGACATTCCACAATACGCACGGTATCTCCAATGTGAGCCTCATTCTTTTCATCATGAACCTTACATTTCTTTGTGCGTGTAACATACTTCTTATAAAGCGTGTCCATTCTCTTGGTGTTGATAGAAACGACGATAGTTTTGTCCATCTTGTCGCTCGTCACCAAACCGACCAAAGAACGTTTCGCGCTTTTCTGAACAGCCTGTTCTGCCACGTTTCAGCTCCTACTTATTCTGTCCAGCCAGTTCTTTCTGGCGGATGAACGTCTTCACCCTCGCGATGTCACGGCGGATAGTACGTTCCTCCAACGGGTTATCTACATGCCCGTTTACCTTTTGGAAACGGAAATCCATGTATTTCTGCTTAAGCTCTTTTTCCTGTGCAACCAATTCGTTGTAAGACAGTTCCTTTATATCTTTCTTTTTTGAAGCCATCTCTTCACTCCTTAGTCTTGCGTCGGTTTAAAGGCAATTCTTGTCTTAATCGGCAACTTGCTTGCCGCAAGCATCAACGCCGCTTCAGCAGCCTTGATGTCAACTTCGCCAACCTCAAACAAAATCATGCCCGGCTTAATGACCGCAGCCCAAAATTCCGGCGATCCCTTGCCCTTACCCATGCGCGTTTCGGCGGGTTTCTTTGAAATCGGTTTGTCAGGGAACACCCGCGTCCACACATGACCCTTACGGTCAATTCTACGGTTAATCGCAACACGAGCCGCCTCAATCTGTTTTGCGCTCAGCCACACCGGCTCCAATGCCACCAAGGCAATCTCGCCAAAATCAATGTGATTGTCACGAGTCGCGTTTCCCTTAATTCTTCCGCGCTGTACTTTGCGGTGAATAACTCTTTTAGGACTAAGCATTTACGTTACTCTCCTTTTGAAGTACTGCGAGCGGAACGCCTTGGCTTGTCAGCAGGCTTTCTGTCCGCTGACCGACCTTCGCCAGAAGCCTCACGATCACGGCGCGGCTTGCGCACCAACTGACCGGCATCTTCATTCTGCTCACGACCATAGTTCATGCCATTATAGACCCAAACTTTAATACCGATTTTACCGTACGTCGTATGAGCCTCAAACGTGCCGTAGTCGATGTCCGCACGGAGCGTATGAAGCGGAACACGTCCCAACTTCAGTTCCTCGTTGCGGCTCATATCTGCACCGCCAAGACGACCGGCAAGGCGAATCTTAATGCCCTGTGCGCCGCCCTTCATGGCATTTGCAGAAGCCTGCTTCAAAGCCTTGCGGAACGACCCACGCCCTGAAAGCTGGCGTCCAACGTTCTGCGCAATCAGCGATGCGTTGATGTCAGCGCGTTTGATTTCCTTAATCTTAATCTGCACTTTTTTGGTCAGCTTAGACTGGATTTCCGCACTGATTTTCTCAATGTTCGCGCCTTTCACGCCGATGATGACTCCCGGACGAGCCGTGTGAATCACAATCGTCACACGCTGCGGATGCCGGATAATCTCAATCTCTGCAATATCAGCGTTCTGACATTCCGGCAGGGTTCTTACCATCTCGCGGATAGCAAGATCTTCCAAAACGAGGTCTGCATATTCACGAGGATCTGCATACCAGCGAGACTGCCACGTCTTGTTCACGCCAAGGCGCAAACCGATAGGATTTACTTTCTGACCCACTTTATTCCCCCGCCTTCTCGTCAACAATGACGGTGATATGGCACATACGCTTCAAGAGCCGATCAGCACGACCACGGGCACGAAACCACACTCTCTTCAGCCGCGGACCTTCGTCAATGCGAATTTCCTTGACATACAACATATCTTCATCCAGTTTCTTGTTCGCATACAGCGCATTAGATGCCGCTGATTTCAACGTACCAGCAATAAGTTTCGCACCTTTCTGCGGCATATTAGCAAGAATTGCCATCGCCTCTGAGTAAGGCTTCCGATTAATCACGCGCGCAACCGGACGAACCTTAGTCGGCGATGCAATCAGGAATTTTGTAGTGGCTACATAACCTTTTTTTTCAGCCATAATATCCACCTTTATTTTCCAACTTTTTTGTCTGAACCGCCATGACCCTTAAAGGTACGTGTCGGAGCAAACTCGCCCAGCTTATGCCCGACGAGATTCTCTGTTACGTAAACCGGAATCCATGACTTGCCATTATACACAGAAATGGTATTGCCCACCATTTCAGGGATGATCGTAGAGCAGCGAGAATAGGTCTTAATCATCTTCTTGTCTGACTCTTTGTTCATCTCAATTATTTTCTTGTAAAGACTCTTTTCAATGAAAGGTCCTTTTTTAACCGATCTTGACACCGCTAACTCCTCTACTTCTTACGCCGTGAAACGATAAATCTGCTCGACGTTTTTCTCTTGTTGCGCGTTTTATACCCACGACAAGGTTGTCCCCAAGGAGTAACCGGATGATGACCTTTACCGGCACCTTCACCACCACCAAGCGGATGATCGACCGGGTTCATCGCCATACCACGAACGGTCGGGCGAACACCGAGCCACCGTCGGCGACCTGCTTTGCCAAGCTGGGTATTCATACGATCTTCATTACCCACAACGCCGATTGTCGCATAGCACTTGCCGAACACACGGCGCGTTTCGCTTGAAGGCAGACGAATGACCACATAGTCGCCGTCCTTTGCCGCCACCAACGCACTCGCGCCGGCCGAACGGGCAAGCTGACCACCTCGCCCCAGCGTCAACTCAATGTTATGCACCGTAAAACCGACCGGAATTGCTTCTAGCGGCAACGCATTGCCTACCGTCGGCGTTGCATTTTCGCCAGACATAATCTTCTGCCCGACCGTCAGCCCTTTCGGTGCGATAATATAACGCTTTTCTCCGTCTGCATACGCAATAAGCGCGATGTTCGCACTGCGGTTCGGATCGTATTCGATTGTCTTGACCGTACCTGGGATGCCGTGCTTGTTGCGCTTGAAGTCAATCATACGATACTTTCTCTTGTGTCCGCCGCCCTGATGACGCACCGAAATACGTCCGCCTTGACCGCGACCACCATTTGACTTAAGACCTGATACCAGACTTTTTTCGGGTTTATCGGTTGTCAGTTCTTCTCTTACCAAATCAATGCGGGTACGAGTACCGGCAGTGTATGGTTTAAAAACTTTTAGAGCCATCTGGTTCCCCTTAATGCATGAAGGCTTACACGCCCTCGAATCCCTTAATGGTTTCGCCCGGAGCAAGACGGACAATCGCCTTTTTCCAGCTGGAAGTTCTTCCGGATCTTCCGCGCAGACGTTTAACCTTACCAAACACATTCATCGTCGTGCAGTTCACAACGGTCACGTTAAAGAGTTTTGACACTGCCTCTTTTATCTGTGTCTTGTTGGCATCAGGTGCCACCTTAAACACATATTTATTCTGCTCACGGAGCGCAGTAGCTTTTTCAGACAGTATCGGCTGAATAAGAACATCGTTCAGATTTGACAAATCGCTCATTATTTAGCCTCCTCTTTTTTATTGTAGAATTCAGAAAGATTCTTTGCCGCACCTTCCAAAAGGATGACTTTGCGCCCGTAGAACAAGTCATGCGCGCGCAAACGGTTGTATGACAAAAAGTACAGATTGCGGATATTGCGCCCCGCCTGCTTAATCTTTTTATCATCATCTTTCAGGATGATAACCGTGCGTTCATCTTTCGCAAAGTTGTTCAGAATTTTCACCAAATCCTTTGTCTTTCCGCTGTCAATCGTAAAATCTTCCACGACCGTCAACCTGTCACTCTGCGCCTGCAAAGACAGAATAGACTTCATGGCAAGACGTTTCTCTTTTTTCGGAATGGCATAACTGTAATCGCGCGGCTTCGGTCCGAAAATCGTACCGCCACCCACGTTAATCGGCGACTTTTTGTCACCGCGGCGAGCATGACCCGTTCCCTTCTGTTTATAGGGCTTGGCATTACTGCCGTGCACTTCCGCACGAGTTTTTGTACACGCCGTACCAACACGCTTATTCGCTAATTCGTTTGTGATGGCATAGTAAATGACATCCTCATTTACCGGAAGACCGAATACACTGTCATCAAGCGTAATCGTGCGCAGCTCTTTACCATCGACTGAATAGACTTTCTTTTCCATCGTATTCCCTCGACCTTATTTCTTAACCGCGGACTTAATGATCAGCGTACAGTCTTTATTCCCGGGAACAGCCCCGCGAACCATAACCACCTTCAATTCGGGGTCAATCTTGACAATCTTAAGATTCTGCACTGTCACGCGCTCAAATCCCATACGTCCCGGCAATTTGGTGTTTTTCATGGTATGACCCGGTGTCGTACAATTTCCTGTACCGCCCGGCTCACGATGAAATTTAGAACCGTGCGTCGCACGACCACCATGGAATCCCCAACGTTTCATCACACCTTGGAATCCCTTGCCTTTTGAAGTTGCCGTAACATCGACAAACGATGTCTTTTCAAACAGCTCAAGACCAATCTGGTCGCCAACCGCAACTTCCTGCTCGAAGTCCCTGAACTCTTTCAGATGACGCTTCGGCGCAATGTTTTCAGGAAACTGACCTTTATATGCCTTGTTCACTTTTGATTCTTTCATATCTTCAAGACCAAGAACAACAGCATTGTATCCGTTCGTTTCCTTTGTTTTTGTAGCAATGACCGTATTCGGCTCGACGTGGATCACGGTTACTGGTGTCAGATTACCGTTTTCGTCGAAAATCTGTGTCATTCCTACTTTTTTTGCTATCAGACCTTTCATTCTGATTACTCCTAACAGAAAGGCAACCGCCCTTCTCTGTCAGCCGCCATTCCCGATCCATAGGGAACCGTACTGTGTATTACGGCAAGACCTGTCGCAACGCAACGCAATCTTACTGTTTAATCTCTACGTCTACACCGGCAGGCAATTCAAGTTTCATCAATGAATCCATGACATCCGTCGTCGGATTCAAGATGTCAATCAACCGTTTGTGCGTTCTCATTTCAAACTGCTCGCGCGACTTTTTGTTGACGTGCGGCGAGCGCAGAACGGTGATTTTGTTGATTCTAGTCGGAAGCGGAATCGGTCCCAAAACCTTTGCGCCCGCTTTCTGAACAGTCTGCACGATGGCTTTTGCACTCTGATCGATCAACTCCACGTCATACGCACGAAGTCTGACACGAATCTTTTCGTTAGCCATTACATTCCTCCAGGGAAATAAAATGGATTTCCGACAGCAATTTGCCGGAAATCCATTTATCCACAATCCTATTCGATAATCTTGGTAACCTGACCAGAAGCGATTGTATGACCGCCCTCGCGGATGGCCAATTTCAGACCTTCGTCCATAGCAATCGGGTGAATCAGCTCACCGATAATCTTGGTGTTGTCGCCCGGCTTCACCATGTCAGTTCCCGCCGGCAGCGCAACTGTACCGGTAATATCGGTCGTGCGGAAATAGAACTGCGGACGATACCCTGAGAAGAACGGGCTGTGACGACCGCCCTCTTCCTTTGAAAGCACGTAAATCTGTGCCTCAAATTTGGTGTGCGGCTTAATCGTTCCCGGAGCAGCCAAAACCTGACCGCGCTCCACGTCTTTCTTTTCAATACCACGGAGCAGGATACCGACGTTATCACCGGCCATACCTTCGTCCAGCGTTTTCTGGAACATTTCAATGCCAGTAACCGTTGATGTCTGAGTCGGGCGAATACCGACAATCTCCACAGAATCAGCCATTTTGACGATACCGCGCTCAATACGACCAGTAACGACCGTACCACGTCCAGAAATCGTGAAGATGTCTTCAATCGGCATCAAGAACGGCTTGTCCTCGTCGCGTTTCGGATCATCGAACCAGCTGTCCATCGTAGCAAGCAACTCGTCGATGCATTTGGTGTCTTCCGCAGACGCGCCGTCAGCCAGCGCCTTGAACGCAGAACCCTGAACAATCGGGGTGTTCTCGTCAAAGCCATATTCCTTGACGGTATCTTTCACTTCCTCAACGACCAATTCAAGCAAATCGGGGTCGTCAACCAAGTCAACTTTGTTCAGGAATACGATAATCTTCGGAACACCGACCTGGCGAGCGAGCAACAAGTGCTCACGGGTCTGCGGCATAACTGAATCCGGGGCAGAAACAACGAGCACCGCGCCGTCCATCTGCGCAGCACCGGTAATCATGTTCTTGATATAGTCAGCATGTCCCGGACAGTCAATATGCGCATAGTGGCGTTTGTCTGACTGATACTCCAAGTGCCGCGTGTTAATCGTAATACCACGGGTCTTCTCTTCCGGCGCGCTGTCGATTTCATCATACTTGAGTGCTTTGTCGCCGTATTTCTTTGCACAGTGCATTGTAATAGCAGCAGACAGCGTGGTCTTACCATGGTCAACGTGCCCGATGGTACCGACGTTCATGTGGGGTTTAGTTCGGTTGAACTTCTCCTTTGCCATGTCCTTTCTCCTTGCCGGCGGTCTCTTCCGCCTCGGCATTTTAATGTATATGTGATGCACTTTAAGCCAGAACGAAACTTTTTTCCACCGAAAAAAGCCCATTCGCAACACACTATTCCACAAAAATAATAAAGACGATTTACACTATCCCGGCATTCCATCTTTTCGGAATACCGTGTTCCGTGCCACCGAACATCATCATTTTTGTCTTGACGACCGATGTGGCATCCAAAACTGGCGGCTGTGAAACAGCCAACCATCAGGAACACCTTGATTCAATCGTCTTATATAGATACTGCCAACGGCAGATACCTGCAAATCAAGGGCTGCTCACGCCTGAAAACCAAAACTGATTAACGTTACGGCGTGTGCCGGACCTCCCAAGTCCGCCTGATTTTTCAAAGAACCCTGTAAAAACGCAGATTACCGAAAGATAAAGAGCGTACTATTTTATACAAAATTTAGAAAAATTGTGCAAGGGGAATTCAAAAGAATTCCCCGAATTTTCTACAAAAAAACCCGCCATTGTGGCGGGCATTCATCTACCAGCGGTAGTGCGCAAAAGCCTTGTTCGCTTCTGCCATTTTGTGGGTGTCCTCTTTCTTTTTGAAAGCAGAACCCGTATTGTTGAATGCGTCAATCAGCTCCGAAGCGAGCGTGTCCGCCATGCCGTGACCAGAACGATTCCGGGCGGCGGCGATAATCCAACGCATAGCCAATGCCTCGCGGCGGCTGTCGCGAATCTCAATCGGCACCTGATAGGTCGCACCACCGACGCGGCGGCTTTTCACTTCCACCAACGGCTTGACGTTATCCAACGCCTTGTTGAACACTTCCAGCGGATCCTGATTGGTCTTTGCCTTCAGTTTGTCCATCGCCTCATAGATGATTTTCGTGCACGTCTCTTTTTTTCCGTCCAGCATCATGCGCGTGATAAATTTGGTGACAACCGCGCTGTTGTATTTTGCGTCAGGTACAATAGGACGGTTTACGGATTTCTTGTGTCTTCCCATAGTATACTCCTATTATCCTTGCTTACGCCTTCGGCTTCTTTGCGCCATACTTTGACCGGGCGCGTTTGCGTCCGTCAACACCGAGCGCATCTTTCGTACCGCGGATGATATGATAACGCACACCAGGAAGATCCTTTACACGTCCACCACGGATAAGCACGACCGAATGCTCCTGCAAGTTATGTCCGATACCGGGAATATATGCAGTCACTTCAATACCGTTTGACAAGCGAACACGGGCTACCTTGCGGAGCGCAGAGTTCGGCTTTTTGGGCGTAACGGTCATCACGCGGGTACAAACACCGCGCTTCTGCGGACAAGACTCAAGCGCGGGAGCTTTCGTCTGATTCGCCAAAGACCGCCGTCCTTTACGAATAAGTTGGTTAATTGTAGGCATTGCCTCATTCTCCTATTAGTTTGCCGGTCAGCACTCCGGACAAAATGCTCGCGCGAAACCCAACGCGCGATAGGTTCTGTCAGTGTATCAAATTCACGGCGCACTCGTCAAGTGAATTTGACTCGCGCCGGGCGGAGCAACCTTCGTTTTCTGCGCCGCCCGACGCAAGCAATTTTAGTCGTCGTTGTCAGACAGAATGGACGATGACTCGCTCATGAACGGTTCACGGGCAAGCGCCAGCTCTGCCTCTCGCTCCTCACGACGGCGCTCAAGGATTTCTTCCATTTGAACGTCCAAATCGTTGTCGGAACGGTCGAACAACTTGACATTGCGGTAGTTGCGGATACCCGTTCCTGCCGGAATCATGTGTCCGATAATAACGTTTTCTTTCAGACCGTGTAGGCTGTCCGTCGCACCGGAAATCGCCGCATTCGTCAGGACGCGCGTCGTCTCCTGGAACGAAGATGCCGAAATGAACGAATCCGTCGCCAACGCCGCCTTAGTAATGCCCTGGAACATCGGCCGCGCGACCGCCGGCTGACCGCCTTCCGCAATAACACGACGGTTTTCTTCGTGGAAGTGGTACTTGTCCACCTGCTGACCGAAGATAAAGCGCGTGTCACCGACAGAGACGACCTCAACCTTGCGGAGCATCTGGCGCACGATAACACCGATATGCTTGTCATCGATGTCTACGCCCTGCGCCGAGTACACCTGCTGGATTTCATCCATAAGGTAGTTTTGCAGCGCGTTCTCGCCCAAAATCGCCAGAATATCGTGCGCATCGGGAGAACCGTCACACAACTGCTCGCCCGCCTTTACGCGGTCGCCGTCACGCACCAACAGCCGTTTGGTCATCGGAACAAGGTGTTCGAACGACTTGCCGTACACGTCTTCCACGCTGACGACACGTTTGCCCTTGGCGATGCCCTTGAATTTGACCGTTCCCGTAATCTGAGAAAGCACGCACGGCACTTTTGGCTTGCGGGCCTCAAACAATTCGGAAACGCGCGGCAGACCGCCGGTAATATCGTTTGACTTTGCGGCAGCCATAGCAATCTTCGCAAGCGTCACGCCCGCGTCAACATGCTGCTTGTCGTCCACAGTAAGCACCGCGCCCGCCGGCAGATAATAACTGCCGCGTTCGTTGCCCGCCTCGTCGGTAATGAGAATGCGCGGCTGCTTGACATCCAAATGCATTTCGCTGATGTGCCGCTCCACGTTGCCCGTGTTCGGATCGACCTCTTCGACCAATGTCGAACCGGCAATGACATCCTCAAAATGCACGTAGCCTTCGACTTCGGCAATAATCGGCTCGGAATACGGATCGAACGTCCCGACCACTTTTCCGGCTTCCACAATGTCGCCCGCCTTGACGAAAATCGTAGAACCATTGCTGATTTCGATTTCCTGCGGCTTGTTGTTCGCCAAATACACCGTGTCGTTGATAATCAGGGCGCGACCGTTTTCCTTTGCCGCAACATCGCCGCCCTTGCGGGAGACCAGTTTCGCGCCTTTGAGCACGGGGTCGCCGTCCTTCACGGCAGGCTCGTCGCCTTTTTCCAGCGCAATCGTGTCGATGATACGGGTCGCGTTCAACACGCCTTTACGCGTGAACAGCCAGCCGTCTTTCGTCTCGACGTGCGTACCCTCCACGCTTTCCACCAAAATCGGATATTTGAGCACGATACGATTGTCTTCCGTCTCTTTGGAAGCCGTACCGCCGACGTGGAACGTGCGCATTGTCAGCTGCGTACCCGGCTGACCGATTGACTGCGCAGCAATTACGCCCACGGCTTCGCCAATTTCGACCAGCTTGTTGCGGGCAAGGTTCTTGCCGTAGCACTTCACGCACACGCCGTGTTCCGCCTCGCAGGTAAGCACGGTGCGGAGTTTTACCTTCTCCACGCCCGCCTCGTCAATCTGTTGTGCCAACGCTTCGGTAATGTACTCGTTCACATCGCAAATCAAATCGCCCGTAACAGGATGCACGACTCGCTCAATCGTGTAATGCCCGACGATACGGTCGGCAAGCGGCTTGGTGATTTCGTCGCCATTTTTGATCGCGGTGTAATCAAGTCCGTTAATCGTGCCGCAGTCGTCCTCGTTGATAACCACGTCCTGCGCCACATCGACCAAGCGACGGGTCATGTATCCCGCGTCAGCCGTTTTCAGAGCCGTGTCGGTCAGACCCTTGCGCGCGCCGTTTGAGGAGATAAAGTATTCGATAACGGAAAGCCCTTCCTTGAAGTTCGAGCGGACGGGCAGTTCGATGATGTCGCCGTTCGGCTTTGCCATCAGGCCGCGCATTGCCGCCAGCTGCGAAATCTGCTTCTTTGAGCCGCGCGCGCCGGAATTCGCCATCATAAAAATCGTGTTGAAACCGTCTTTGTCTTTGGACATGTTCTTGTACATGATGTCGGTCAGTTTTTCGTTCGTGCGCTGCCAAATATCGGTCACCTTGTTGTAGCGTTCCTCGGCAGTAATCGTACCTTTTGAATACTGACCCACGATTTCCTCGACCTGCTTGTTCGCCTCGTCCACCATCGGCTTTTTTTCGTCCGGGATAAGGATGTCGTCCATGGAAAGCGTCGCGCCAAAGAACGTCGCGTTTTTGTAGCCGCACGCCTTCACCGCGTCCAACATCTGAATGGTGAGCCACGCCCCCTGCCGGTGATACACGTCCTCGATCATCTTCTTGAGCTTTTTGTCGCCCATCTGCTCGTTGACATACCCGACCGCATCGGGCATTTCCTCGTTAAAGCGCAGGCGACCGGCCGTCGTCTCGATGAGGTCGCCCGCCTTAAACTGACCTTCCGCGAACGAATCCTTGGGCGCGGGCACGGTAATGAGCGCCTGCCATTCGATGTTTCCGGCCTCCGCCGCCATGGCAGCCTCTTCCACGGACGAAAAGCGTTTTCCCGAGCCGGTCGCACCGGTTTTTACGGAAGTCATATAGTAGATTCCGAGCACCATATCCTGCGACGGATAGACGATAGTATTGCCGTTCGCCGGGTCAAGCAAGTTGCGGGCAGAAAGCATGAGCGTCCAGCATTCCATTTGCGCCGCCTGCGTGAGCGGCACGTGGATAGCCATTTGGTCGCCGTCAAAGTCCGCGTTGAATGCCTTACAGGCAAGCGGATGCAACTTGAGTGCCTTGCCCTCCACCAGCACCGGCTCGAACGCCTGAATGCCCAGGCGGTGCAGCGTCGGCGCGCGGTTGAGCATGACGGGGTGCTCGCGCACCACTTCGTCCAAAATCGCGAAGACTTCGGGCGCTTCCTGCTCAACAAGCATCTTTGCTTTTTTGATGTTGAACACCACGTCCTTATCGACGAGTTTTTTCATGATGAACGGCTTGAACAGCTCCAACGCCATCTTGGTCGGAAGCCCACACTGCCACAGTTTAAGTTCCGGCCCGACGACGATAACGGAACGCCCGGAATAGTCCACGCGTTTTCCCAGCAGATTCTGGCGGAACCGCCCCTGCTTGCCTTTGAGCATATCACTGATGGACTTGAGCGGACGGTTTGACGCGCCTTTAACCACGCGCTTGCGCTTTGAATTGTCGAACAGCGCGTCCACCGCTTCCTGCAACATCCGCTTTTCGTTGCGGATAATGATGTCCGGCGCGGAAAGCTGCATGAGCCGCTGCAAACGGTTATTGCGGTTGATGACGCGGCGGTACAAATCGTTCAGGTCGCTTGTCGCAAAACGACCGCCGTCCAGCTGAACCATCGGCCGCAAATCCGGCGGAATGACCGGGATGACATCAAGAATCATCCATGATGCTTTGTTTCCCGACGAGCGGAAATTCTCGACGATTTCAATGCGCTTGAGCAGACGCTTGTCGCTTTTCGCGCCCTTTTCAATCATCTTCGCACGCAGTTCCGCCGCAAGGTCGTCCAAATTCAAGTTCTCAAGCAGCGTTTTAATCGCTTCCGCGCCCATGCCGGCAGTAAACGACTGACCGTAGCGTTCCTGCGCCTCGATGTATTCATCTTCCGTCAGAAGCTGCTTCGGTTTCAAGTCCGTATCGCCCGCGTCGATGACGATATATTTCTCATAGTAAAGCACACTGCGCAACGCCGCCACCTGCAAGTCAAGCAGCAGCCCCATGCGGCTCGGCACGGAACGGTAATACCAAATGTGGCTCACCGGAGCCGCCAATTCGATATGCCCCGTGCGCTCGCGGCGGACTTTGAAATGCGTCACCTCAACGCCACAACGGTCGCAAATCACGCCCTTGTAGCGGATAGACTTGAATTTACCGCAGTAGCATTCCCATTCTTTCGTCGTGCCGAAAATGCGCTCGCAGAACAAGCCGTCTTTCTCCGGGCGGAGCGTGCGGTAGTTAATCGTCTCCGGCTTTTTCACTTCGCCATACGACCACGCACGAATCGTGTCGGGAGATGCGAGTTTAATTTTAAGGCTGTCAAAATCCTGAATATCACGCATTTTCATTCTCCTTGTCAAAACCAGTGCTTGCCTTGTCAATCAGTTCCTGGTCACGCTCGGTCAGAGCAATCTGCTTGCCTTTCGCGTCATAAATAGTAAAGTCAAGTGCCAGACCACGCAGTTCCTGCACCAACACGTTGAATGATTCGGGAACGCCGGCCGGTGAAGAGGGGTCGCCCTTTACGATTGACTCGTAGATTTTTGAGCGGCCGTTCATGTCGTCGGACTTTATCGTCATCATTTCCTGCAAGGTGTTCGCCGCGCCATACGCCTCCAGCGCCCACACTTCCATTTCGCCCAGACGCTGACCGCCGAACTGCGCCTTGCCGCCCAACGGCTGCTGCGTGACAAGCGAATACGGTCCGGTCGAACGCGCGTGCATTTTGTCATCGACCAAGTGATGCAGTTTGAGGAAGTAGATAACGCCCACAAAAATCGGGTTCACGAACGGCTCGCCCGTGCGCCCGTCGCGAACAACCTGCTTGCAGTCGGGACTCAGCCCCGCCTCTTGCAGTTTTTCCGCAATCTGCTCCTGGCTCGGTGTCTGGAACGCCGGGCTTTCAAAATACTGATTCAGGTAGCGACCCGCAATGCCCAGCTCCGATTCCATAATCTGCCCGATGTTCATGCGGGACGGAACGCCCAGCGGGTTCAGGCAGACATCAAGCGGCGTACCGTCTTCCAGGTACGGCATATCCTCTTCGGGAAGAATGCGCGCGACAACGCCCTTGTTTCCGTGGCGGCCTGCCATTTTATCGCCCTCGCACAATTTGCGCTTGTTGGCAATCAGCACCTTGACCACTTCGTCAACGCCGGGGTTCAAGTCGTCGCCCGCGCTCCGTTTCAGCCGCTGCACGTCAATAATCACGCCCTCAACGCCATGCGGAACGCGCAACGATGAATCGCGCACTTCTTTTGCCTTTTCGCCAAAGATTGAGTTGAGCAGCTTGAATTCCGGCGTGGTCTCTGTCTCGCTTTTCGGCGTAACCTTGCCGACCAAAATATCGCCTGCCCGCACTTTCGCGCCGATTCTGATGATGCCTTCGGCATCAAGATTGTCCAGATTTTTTTCCGCCGTGTTCGGCACGTCACGCGTAATCTTTTCCGGCCCGAGTTTCGTCTCGCGGATTTCAGTCAGGAATTCCTTGATATGAATGGACGTGTACATATCTTCCTTTACGACACGACGGCTGATAAGCACCGCATCCTCGTAATTGTACCCGTTCCACGGCACAAAGCCGACCAGCAGGTTGCGTCCCAGCGAAAGTTCGCCGTTGAACGTCGCCGGGCCGTCCGCAAGCACGTCGCCTTTTTTGACCGTCTCGCCCACCTGCACCGTCGGACGCTGATGATAGCACGTGTCCTGATTGGTGCGCTGATATTTGAGCAACGGATATTCGTCCAGTTTGTCACCCTGCGCAGGCTTTACCTTGATCAGATCGCTCGTCACCCACACGACTTCGCCGTCATGCTTTGCCTTGACCAACACGCCCGAATCATACGCCGCCTTGCGCTCCATGCCCGTGCCGACATACGGCGGCTCAGGGAACAACAGCGGAACGCCCTGCCGCTGCATGTTGCAGCCCATCAAGGCACGGTTCGCGTCGTCATGCTCCAAGAACGGAACGAGCGACGCGGAAACCGAAATGACCTGCCGCGGAGAAACGTCCATATACTGCACGTCCTTGACATTCCGCGTCGTGTAGTCGCCCCGGTTGCGGCAGGAAACCATTTCCGTGGGGAACGAACCGTCCGTCTTCATGCCTTCCGCAACCTGCCCGATAAAATACCGATCCTCGTCAATCGCAGACAGGTACGTCACTTCGTCGGTCGCCTTGCCACCCTCCACTTTGCGGTAGGGTGCCTCCAAAAATCCGTAATCGTTTACGCGCGTGTAAATTGCCAGCGACACGATCAGACCGATGTTCGGACCTTCCGGCGTCTCAATCGGGCACATTCGTCCGTAATGCGTATAATGCACGTCACGCACCTCAAAGCCTGCGCGGTCACGCGAAAGACCTCCCGGACCAAGCGCGGACAGGCGGCGTTTGTGCGTCAGCTCCGCCAGCGGATTCACCTGATCCATGAACTGGGAAAGCTGCGATGATCCGAAGAATTCCTTGATCGTCGCCACAATCGGCTTGATAGAAATCAAGTCCTGCGGCTTCATCGTCTCCGTTTCTTTGAGGCTCATACGCTCTTTCGCAATGCGCTCCATGCGTTTGAACGCCGTCTTCAAATCCGATGTCATCAGCTCGCCCACGGAACGAATGCGGCGGTTGCCCAAGTGGTCGATGTCGTCAATCGGCGCGTTGCCAATGTAGACCTTGATCAGATATTTCATCGTGCTGATAATATCCTGCTTGGTCAGCGTCACGTCTTCCACTTCTTCCTGATACTCGGCGAATTTTTTGTTCAGCTTGTAGCGGCCCACGCGTCCAAAATCGTAATGGTGGATGCTGAAGAACATCGAATTCAGCTCTTTTTCCGCGTTCTCGGAAGAAACCGGCTCGCCCGGCTTGAGCACGGAATACACGTGCGCCAACGCCTCTTCTTTGGTCGGCTCTTCGTTCTCCGCGCCCTCTTTCGCAAAATGGATTTCCTCGCGCTCAAAACAGTTGATAATCATCTGGCTGTCAAGCGACGGATTCCACTCCTCTTTTTTGCCCTTTGATTTGCGCGCGTCAAACACGATCGTCGTAATCTCGCCGACCTGCTGCGCAATCAGGTCGTCAACGTCGTGCAGATGCAGTTTCGTGCCCGCCTTGAAAAGCACTTTTTCCGCGCCGTCCTCGCTGACAACCACCGCGCGCGCAAGCACTTTGTCCAACAGCGCGTCCTTGTTGTTCGCATCGACGGCCGTTTTTTCGGTCACATAGAAGCAGTCGATAATCTGCTCGCGCGTCTCATAGCCGAGCGCGCGCAGGAAAATCGTTCCCAAAATCTTCTTTTTGCGGTCGATTTTCGCGTAAATCAGTTCTTTTTTCTGGTCGATTTCAAATTCGAGCCATGATCCGCGGTACGGAATAATGCGGCTTGAGTACACGCCCTTCTCATGGTTAAAAATAACGCCCGGCGAACGGTGAATCTGCGAAACGACGACACGCTCCGCGCCGTTGATAATGAACGTTCCCCGGTCGGTCATAAGCGGAATGTCGCCCATGTAAATATCTTTTTGCAGAATTGCGCCGGTACTCTTGAAATTCAAATTGATCCGCGCCTTGAGCGGAACAGAATACGTCCGCCCTTTCTGCTTGCATTCCAATTCTGAAAATTTGATGTTCTCCTCATCAAGCTCATAGAATTCGTATTCAAGGGACATCATGCCGTCGGGGCTTTCAATCGGGAACGTGGACGTAAACACTTCCTGCAAGCCTTTGTTCTCCAACGGCTCTTTGCGGTCGATTTTTTCTTTCTGAAGAAAATTCTCATACGAAGACAACTGAATATCGATAAGATTCGGAATCTCCATGAAATTCTGAATATCCTTACCGATGTACTGACGGTTGATTGTTCGGGATTTGGCGAACATCATGTACCTCATGCTCAGGATTTTGCGTATCCGTTTGCTACAAGATACGAATACCCGCAGAACCTGCGGCCACCGCACTCAGCACAAACCGAACGCATGTTGTAAAAACAATATATATATGCACAAAAACAGGCCCGCACGGAACCTGTCTTTGCACGATGCTCCTCTGCGCCACTCGCGCGCCGCAAAGGATAAAAATCGTTATTTCTTGGAAGCCTTGCCGCCCGCTTCGGTAATTTTCGCGATGATCGCGTCCGCGTCAGCCTTGCTCACGCCGGCTTTCAGCTCTTTCGGCGCGCCTTCAACCAACGCTTTTGCCTCGCCCAAACCAAGACCCGTAACTTCGCGCACTGCCTTGATAACCGGGATTTTCTTTGCCGCGTCGAATGAATCGAGCGTAACGGTGAATTCGGACTGCTCTTCTTCAGCCGCCGCCGGACCTGCCGCCGGACCTGCCGCCACGGCAACCGCCGCAGTAACGCCGAATTTCTCTTCCATCGCCTTGACCAGTTCTGATGCTTCCAGAACCGTCATGTTCGCGATTGCTTCAAGAATGTCTTCTTTTGTGATAGCTGCCATATTATCTTCTCCTTAAATAGGCATTGGCTTTTTCAAGCCGGTTTTATTGCGGGCGGCGCAAACTACGCCGAACACCCCGCAGTCAGTTTGCCGGCACAACATGCCGACGGAGCACGGACAGTCCGACAGCATACGAAGTCTGACCGCGCCTATCAAAAGAAAGCGTCAGTTCGCGCCTTCTGCTGATTTTTTGTCCACGTATGCCTGCAACGTCGCGGCAATCTTCTGCGCCGGTCCGTTGATAGCAGACATAAGCATTGCGATAAGCTGCTTTTTGCCCGGCACCTTTGAGAACGCCTCGACTTTCGCCGCGTCGTACACTTCGCTGCCGATATAACCGCCCTTCACCTGCAACGCGGGTGCTTCCTTCGCAAAATCATACAGGATTTTCGCCGCCTCATTCGTATCTTCCTTGACCATCGCAATCGCGGTCGGCCCCGTCAGATAGTCGGCGACGTTTTCAATGTTCAGTTCCTCAAAGGCGACACGCGCAAAGGTATTCTTGATAACCTTGAACGCCGCTTCCTTTTCACGCAACTTGCCGCGCAGAGCCGTAATCTGCTCCACCGTCAGACCGCGATAATCCGCGAAGATATAGTCGCTGTACGCAGACAGCGTTTCTTTCGCCGCCTTGATAGCTTCCGCTTTAGCAGGCTGGATTTTCTTTGCCATGATAGCCATAGTTATTTATCCTCCTGTTTAAAGTCTACCCATACGCCGGGTCCCATTGACGAGCTGACCGACACAGAACGAACAAAGTCCGCCTTTGCGTCCGACGGCTTTTTGCGGACGATTTCAGAAAGCAATGCCGAAACATTCTCCGCAACTTTTGCCGCGTCCATAGAAACCTTGCCCACGGCAATATGCACGATGCCCGTCTTGTCCGCACGGTACTCGGTACGACCTTTTTTCAGCTCACCGATCGCGGCGACAATATCATTCGTAACCGTTCCCGTCTTCGGGTTCGGCATCAAGCCTTTGCGCCCCAACACCATACCCAAACGACCGACATCTTTCATCATGTCAGGCGTTGCGACGGCAACGTCAAAATCAAGCCAGCCGCCTTTTACCTTGTCAATATATTCCTGCGCGCCGGCATAGGTCGCACCGGCATCCAACGCCTCTTTCGCGCGTTCGTCGCGGCAGAACACGAGCACTTTTTTTTCGCCGCGGAACTGATTCGGAAACACCAACGTGTCACGAACCGTCTGGCTTTTGCTGAGCTTGAGCGAAATATGCGCCTCTACCGTCTCATCAAATTTGACATAATGCAAATCCTTGACCACTTCGCAGGCCTTTGCCACATCATAGTGCTGCTGGGGGTCATACTTAGCCAGCGCAGCACGATAATTCTTTCCGCGTTTCATTAGTTCGCCTCCACTTCAACACCCATACTGCGCGCAGTACCGGCAATGATTTTCTTTGCCGCTTCAAGGTCGTTCGCATTCACATCGGGCATTTTCGTCTTTGCGATTTCTTCCAGCTGCGCCTGCGTCAGTTTACCCACCTTGTCGCGGAGCGGGTTGCCCGAACCTTTGTCCAGTTTGAGCGCTTTTTTGATAAGCACCGCAGCCGGTGGCGTTTTCAGAATGAACGTGTAGGACTTGTCCTGATAGACCGTAATAACGACCGGGATAATCAGTCCCTTTTCCATTGACTTTGTTCTGTCATTGAATTCCTGCACGAACTTCGGCGCGCTCACGCCGTGCGGACCAAGCGCAGGACCAATCGGCGGGGCAGGAGTCGCAGCCCCCGCAGGACACTGCAATTTGATGACAGCCGTAACCTTTTTTGTAGCCATGTTGTAGCTCCTTTATTTGGTGATGAATCGGACTATAACCGTCCGTTCTAGCGAAGTGCCTGTATCCAACGGATATGCGCTTCTCCCAAAGTATAGGAATGGATGCCCAAGCACCCAAAACTATGCGTTTTTCAATCAACATACCTCGACGCGAGCGTCGGGGTATGAAACCCTCCGCACGAATCAGACCAATTTCTCGACCTGCATCAAATCCACTTCCACGGGCGTCGCACGGCCGAAAATCTGCACCATAACGCGCAACTTGCTCCGCTCCATGTTGATTTCCTCAACCGTGCCGCTGAACGTGGCGAACGGACCGTCAGTAATCTTGACCTGATCGCCCACCTCGTAGAACTGCACCACGCGCGCGACTTTCTCGCCCTTGATGTCGCCCGATTTTTGCAGCAGGTTTTTCGCCTCGTCGCCCGAAATAGGACGCGGACGCTCGTTGGGATTCGTCCCCACAAAGCCCGTCACGCCTTGAACACGGCGGACAGCCCCGCACACGTCTTTCCAGCCGATCTCCGGCAAATCCAGCTCCATCATAATATAGCCGGGCAGGAATTTGTTCTTGCGGGACTTTTTCTTTCCGTCCTTAATCTCGATGATTTCTTCCACCGGGACTTTTACGTCGCACACTACGTTTGCGTCCAAGTCGCCCGTCTCAAGCATCTGCCGGACCGTGCGCTCAATCTTGCTTTCGTAGCCGGTGTACGTATGGACGATGTACCAGTTTTTTGCCATCTGCCGATCCTAGAACACCAAACGCATACCCGTCGTAAACAACAGGTCAAGCGCACCGAGAATAACCGCAATAATAATCGTAGAGATGATAACGACTTTCACCGAAGACACCACGTCGTCGCGCGTCGGCCACACGACTTTGCGCAATTCGGCGCCGCACTCTTTAAAAAATCCCATTACTTTTGCCATAACTACCCTCGCTCGCAAAACGCGGCAAAAACGCCCCGTCCTATTATACAGGCCCGGCAGGATTTGAACCCGCGACACTCGGTTTTGGAGACCGATGCTCTACCAACTGAACTACAGGCCTAAACTATCTCAAGCCGCCGCAAACCGGCAGCGTGATTTACTTTGCTTTTGTCTCTTTGTGCAAAATCTCTTTGCGGCAGAACGGGCAGTACTTGTTCTTTTCCAGTTTGCCCTGAATATTCTTGCGGTTTTTGGTCGTCGTGTAGTTCTTGCGCTTGCATTCCGTACACTGAAGCGCGATAATATCAATCGCTGTCTTTTTTTTGCTGCCCATACTATTCTCCTAAGATTGAAAAATCTCACAGCTCCCGAGCGGAATCGGACCGCTGACCTCCGCACTACCAATGCGGTGCTCTACCAACTGAGCTACAAGAGCATACACGCAGATAATGACGTGTTCTAACACTATACCTAACCGAGCGATTTTAGTCAAGGGAAGCACGGTCTTTTATCAACAACTTGATAATATTCATCACCATGGCAACGCAAAATATTGAAACGGAATCCCGCTCCGCCCGCGCTCACAAGGCCGCGCGGGAATTCGGCGGATTCTCCCCTAGCGTTTTCCGCCCAATTATGGTATCGTCTTAAAGCACGAGGAGACACGATGGGCATAGACGAACAGGTGGAACGGATTCTCGCCTCCTACGAGGCATACGGCGGCATCAACTGCGCCGGAGCGGACAATTTTCCCAACCGGGAGAACGTGGTCGCCGTGGTGCACGACTTGCAGAGCCTCATCAATCCGGGCTACAAAACCGCAGAGACCGTGGACGAAAGCAACCTGCGCTATGTCACCGGGCAGCGAATCAACCGCATTATCGCCATGCTCACCAAAGAAATCCAGAAAGCGCTCGTCTATGAAGTGAGCAAAAAGGACGGCTCGGGGGACGCGGCAAAGACCTCCCACTGCTTCGGGCTTGCCGAAAAAACGGCAATCGCGCTCATCGACGAAATCCCCGAACTGCGCCGCCTCATTCATTTGGACACGCAGGCCATTTTTGCGGGAGACCCGGCGGCGCGGAACGACGAAGAGGTTATCGTCTCCTACCCCGGACTTGACGCGATTACGGTCTACCGCGTGGCGCACTTCCTGCACACGAACGGCGTGACCGTCATTCCGCGCATTATGACCGAATATATCCACGGCAGGACGGGCATAGACATCCATCCGGGCGCGACGATCGGCGAACGCTTTTTCATCGACCACGGAACGGGCATCGTCATCGGCGAGACGACCATCATCGGGAACAACGTCAAGGTGTACCAGGGCGTGACCTTGGGCGCGCTGAGCGTAACCAAGGCACTGATGAACAAAAAACGACACCCTACTATTGAAGACGACGTGACGATTTACGCGAACGCCACGATTTTGGGCGGCGAAACCGTCATCGGCAGGGGCAGCACGATTGGCGGCAACACCTGGGTCACCGCGTCCGTGCCGCCGAACACGCATTATTACAATCAACATACCCCGACGCACGAATAAAAACGGCAGCGAAAACAGCGTGATTATTTTCGCCAGCAGCCTACACGGTTCGTATCGGCAGATGCGTCCTTGCGCGCATAAAAACATTATTTTCTGGCTTTGAAAAAAAAAACGTGGGATTTCTGAACGCAACGCATTCAAAAATCCCACGCCGTCCACCGAAGTGGACATCGGAGAGAGTTTATCAGCTTTTTACAAGCTAACGATATTCTAGTGCATAATGCCGAACGGTGTCAAGCAGATTGGAAAGAAATCCGCCGTCAGATACCAGGCGGACGGCGTGTGGCTGACTGCCCGCATTTTAGTTGCGCTCGGCAAAATCTTCCGTTATAATAGCGGCAGGAAGGTTGCATTGTATTCACGGCCAGTGACAGAGCCGCCGGAGCGGATTATTCAGCATGGCGCGTGCATGTTCGGGACGTTCGCGGGATTCCCGCAGCGGCTTGACATCCGTAATATGCACGCTCCGTTTGGCGGCATTCCATTTCCGTATGTCCTCACCAATATCCGCATCAGAAGTTCGCTGTTGTTCACGTTCAGTATCGGTTCGTATATCGGCACGGTGGAATTCTTTGACCAAAAAATATTCGGCTACGCGGAAGTCCTTTTCTGGAACAAGGAGACGGGGCGGAAATACGCGTACCGTTCGTTCATGGGACCGCGCCGTCGTTTTATTCCGCACAGCCTTGTCGCCGGCTACTGCGCGACGTTCCGCAAGAAACGGTACATCAGGGTCAGCTGGGATCATGACCGCGACCGCCTTTCGCTCATTTTTAACATGCAAGGGGATTCGGCGCGCCCGGCGGCAAATGCGGCGTTTCTGGCGCATTTCCGCGGGCCGCACACGTGCGAGATGACGGCGGTCGTTCCTTCGCCCACCAGAAGCCGGTGCAATGCCACGTATACCTGCGCCGCGGCAATTCACGGCGCGCTTTCATTGGAAAAGAACAAGCATGGCGAAGCCGTTCCCATGGAAAAGACGGACGGCGACGCGCTGCTGAACATCAACCGTTCGTATTATAATTTCATTTCTGCCTGCGAAATCTGCCTGGCAACGGGAACGGTCGGCGACCGGCACGTGTCGTTTAAAATCGTCATGCAGGCAGAAGAATCGGTCGATAGTGATACTATAAACGAAAATCTTTTGTTTGTAGACGGACACGGCACGCCGCTTCCGCCCGTGGTGATTACCCATTCGTTCGGGCTTGCAGAAAACTGGGTCATTCAGGACACGGAAAACATGGTCGATTTGACGTTCACGCCTTGCTCCGACCATTTCCGCGACAACTCGTTTTTTGTGGCACGGACGCAGGTGCACACGATTCTCGGCAAATTTGAGGGCGTGCTCAAGACAAAGGACAATGAGCCGGTTGTGCTGCACAATTTTGAAGGCATTGTCCGCAAGCAGATGCTTCGTCTGTAAACCGGGGGAACGGAATGAACGACGGAAGACCGCAGGCAAAATGGGAGCCGGGCACACTGGACAACACCCGCCGCAACATCGGGAGCATTTCCACGGAAGAAGCCGCGCGCATGGCAAAAGTGCTCGGCGGCGAAGTCTTTACCGAAAAATCCACGCCGATTAACTATGACGCATTTCCCAAAAAAGCACCCACCTACGCGCACCGCGCCACGGGAAAGTCCGCGGCCAGCATAAGCGGCGCGCCAAGTGCACGACCCCCGGCAACGGAGACGCAGAAAAAAGCCGTCAGCGTGGGCGGTTTGCCCGAAATTCCGGCGAAAGAAGCCGCGAAGATGGACAAGCTGATGATGAACGACGACTACAAAATCAAGCAGAACTACGGCATCTTCAACTTTGTGCGCAAATTCAAGAAAAACGGCACGGAGCTGGTGAGCAAGAGCTTTGTCGAGTTTTCGCTCAAGGCGGACGTTGACCACATTCAGGCACTCGCCGCGTCCGTCAAGACGCTCGTGCAACTCGCGCCCGATTCGTACAAGGCAAAAATCATGAACGAGGAGCACGACAAATTCCGCCTGCTGCGCGCCATCGGCAACTGGACGCTGAGCACGTACCGGACGCTGCTCGTCGATTTGCAGACGCATGCCGATACCGTGACCGTCGGCATGATGTCGCCCTTCATAAAGGCAGTCTACCGCGACATGCTCAAGATTTATTACCTGGGCGAGACGAACATTCCCAACCTGATAAAAGACGTGTACGCGGATTTGATAAAATATCCCAAGGCGGAGCAGCCGCGCTTGCTCAAGCTGTCAAAAGAAGCACTGACGGAATGGCTGCACGTGTACACGCAAGTCATCAAAGGACTGTACCCGCTGCTCATGCGCATGTGCAGCCAGAAATACGAAGCGTTCCCCTATTTCTTCATGAATCAGACGAGCGCGATTTTCAGTTTCTTGGGCATCAATAAATTCGACCTGCTGCTGCCGCAGAAAAAAGGCGAGCAGACGGCACAGGCGGACGACGGACAGGCAGAGGACGCGGAGAAAACCGAAGAGAACGAAGAAAAGCAAGAAGCGCAGAAACCCGGACCGACGGACGACATGGTGCGGGCGGGGCTGAATTTACTGAACACGCTGTTCCCGCAGGCGGGATTCAATCAGCTTGAGACTATGCCCGATATGTTCCCCTATTTTGAGCCGATGTACGATTTTGACGACGGCTACAACGTCATCGCGCCCGAAAACCCGCTGATGATTACCATGGTATTGCTGCACATTTCGGAAGATATTTTCCAGGGCTGCCGCAACATTCAGTTCTCCAAAGAGCCTGAGGACGACAACTCGGACAAGGATACGCTTGCCGTCGCGCTCAACGAATGGTCTGCCTACCGCGAAATCATCTTTGAGAAAAACTATCTGGACGAGTTGCTGGAGCTGGTGAACAAACAGTACACTAAAAACGAATTCAAGTCGAGCACGCCCGGCAAAAAACTGATTATGTCGCTGCTGTGGCAGACAAAATACAACTTTTTGCCGCACTTTGAATTTGAGCAGCTGCTGCTGGAAAAGCCGAACAACGACAGCAAGCAACGGCCGCTCTGCCTGCGCGTAAAATTCCTCAAAAACGCATTCCTCGCCATGTCGCAGGGCGCGGACAACGCGGCAAAGGATAAAGGCACGGTCGTCGGCGTGGCGAATCCGTGGGATCGCTACGAATTCGATATTCCGAACATCGTCTCCAAGCGCATGGACGTGCTGCTGGGCGCAAAGCGCGGCGACAAGGAAACGGCCGCCACGAACGCGAACCTCATCAAATATGCCGCATGCGTCCTTTCCGTGCTCGACTGGTGGATCAACAGCAAGGACAGCCCCGCGTATTCTACGGATTCGTCAAAAATCTACCGCATCAACGAAAAAGACGGCGGTCCGGCGTTCAGCGTGCCGCTCCGCAGCGACCAGAACAAACTGTTTGCGGACGCGGTAAAAGCCGCCGTGCAGAAGCAGAAAGAGGCCAGCGCAAAAACCGAAGGCGCGGACGCGGCGGCAAAGGCAACTCCGCAGGAAACAGCACCGTAAAAACCGACGCGCTTTTAACCAATATCGCGCAAGCCGAGCGAGTTTTCGTCTAGACCGGTCAGCGCGCAGAAATGCGGGAGCGCGAAACACGCGCGGATAAAGGCGTTCCAGTCCTCGCGCTGGCGGTGGTTCGCGCGCTGAATGCAGATTGTCTTCAGTTGCAGATAATTCGTCGTGATTGTCTCCCACATCTCAAAGCCGCCGGGAATATTATGCCGCAGACGCATGAACGCTTCGTACTGCGCGCGTCGCAATGTGCGCACCGCCGCTTCGTCCGCGCCGGGAACATCCGCCGCCTTGAGCGCGTCCTGCGCGCGCTCAAAATCTTCGTAAAGACGGCGCACCTGATCCTTGCTTTCCTGCGTCACATAGCGGCTGTACGGATCAAGCCCGTTCTCCATGAATTTCTTGAGCGAATGCATGGTCGATTGGCTCATCACGATTTCCAGGAAATGATAGCGTTGCAACTCGGGCGTAAAAGCCTGGCTGTATTTCAAATCGAACGTGACCAAAATGCCCTTCAGGAACGCGTCGTGGCTTTGGTGCGGCTCTCTGTTCGCGCCGAGCAGCTTTGCCACATGCCACTGCCGGTTTCCGTCCGACTTGTCAAAGGCGACCGTCGTGTCGATGTCGCCCACGCTGAACGAATTGCCTTTTGCGTTGAGCGCACGGTCAAGCCCGTACACGTCCACGTTCCTGACTTCGAGCATTGCTATTCGTCCCGCTTGCTTTCTGCGTCCGCCGGGATTTCTTCCTCGTCCACCGTGACAATGCGGTCGGGCTGAATGACAATCGAACGGACTCTCCACTGCACGAGCGAAAACAGAATGCCCGCGCCAAGCAGCACCACGCCGAACACGCGAACCAAGGCATTGCCCAACGACCGCGACGGCAGCATGAACAGCACGACCGCCAGAATCACGCAGACAAGCACCTCAAAGATAGATTTCTTGGTAGAAATGCCGTTGCGGCTCAAGATATTGATGGCGTATATTTCCATTCCCGCGGCGACCAACAGATAGAACGCCATGGTGTACGCCATAATCGTCCAAAAAATAGCGGCAAGCACGAGCGGCAATAGCACCGCGAGCGCACCCACGGCAATGCTCAGCCATCCGTGTATCGCCATGACCCGGGCGTAACTCGCATCCGTCACGAGCGTACGCACCGTAACAAGGATAAAAATGCCGTCAAAAATCAGGGCGATACCCAAAATAATCACGGCAAACTTAATGAACGATTCCGGTGAAATGAGCATAAACAATCCCACCGCCGCAACCATGATACCGAGAAAAAATTTGTTCTTGTCCATGCCGTCATTATACCAAGCGCGCAAAGAAAAGTCTATCTTACCCCGAACGCGGCGCAGAAAACGCCCCGAAGATTTGCCCTCTGTCGCAAAAAACGCTATACTGAACGCATCATTTTTGTCTGAGCAAAGTGGAGGTGTGTATGCTGTATCCCTATATGACATTGCCCGATGAAACAGAAATCGTCCATTCCGAAATAATACACAAAGACGGACAAGAGCAAGTAAAAGTGTATATCGAACGTCCGATTGACGGCGGCTTTGCAAACGCCACCTGCTGGCTGCCCGAGTACAAATGGGAAGACGTGCAGAAATTCTCGCAAAACGACATCGACTATTTTTCTGACATTATCCATTCCGGCGCGCACCTTTTCTTTGAATTCGCGCGAAACGGAGGATTTGAAAGCAATGCCGCACATCTTTAAAATCGGCGCATATCTCGTCTTTATCTGGATAAACGAGGGAGAGCCGCCGGAACCTGTCCATATCCATGTTTCAGAACGACGACCCGCTAAAAACACCACGAAGATTTGGATAACCCGCAGCGGGAAATGCCTCCTAGCCCACAATGATTCAAGAATCCCTACTGTCGCGCTAAAAAACATCATGCGGATTATTGAAACCCGCTCGGCAGAAATAATCAGCCGTTGGGAATCACTTTTTGGCGAAGCTAGATTCTACTGTTGACACCGCACACACTGCGCATTGAAACACGCTTCTTTTTTCATTACAATGGAGCAATGTTTCGTATCTATGTTGAGCGCAAGAGCGGGTTTGAAAGCGAAGCCGCGCGCATTTTTTCGGAAATTACGGGGTTTTTGGGCATCACGGGCGTAACGGGCGTCCGCGCTTTGAACCGCTACGATATTGAGCACGTCTCAGACGACGTGGCAAAACTGGCCGTAGAACGCATTTTCAGCGAGCCGCAGAGCGATACGGTACACTACCCGCCGCTTGCGCTACGCGACGGCGAAACGGAAATCATCTGGGAATACCTGCCGGGGCAGTACGACCAGCGCGCGGACAGCGCGGAACAATGCCTGACGCTCCTGCGCGAGGCGGTGAAAAACAGCGTGACCGTCGGGACAGAGCCGCCGCGCGTGCGCTGCGCAAAAGTCGCCCTGCTGCGCGGGAACGTCAGCGCGGAATACCTCGCAAAAATCCAGCAGTATCTGATCAACCCGGTGGACTCACGGCTGACCGACGACGCGCTCCCCGAAACGCTTGCCATGAAAACCGACGAGCCGGGCGACATTCCGACCGTGACCGGCTTTATCGGCTGGGGCAAAAAAGAGCGCGAAGCCTACCGCGCACGCATGGGGCTTGCAATGGACGGCGCGGACATCGCGTTCTTGCAGGACTATTTCAAGTCGATACGGCGCGACCCCACGGAAACGGAAATCCGCGTACTCGACACGTATTGGTCCGACCACTGTCGCCACACCACGTTCAACACGATCCTCAAAAAGATAAAAATCGACAAAGGTCCGTATGCAGCACTGTTCAAGGCTTCGCTCGACGAATACAAGACCATGCACACGGACATCTACGCGAAGCGCACGGACAAGCCGCTCACGCTCATGGACATGGCGACTATCGGCGGAAAATATCTGCGCAAGCACGGCAAGCTCGACGACCTAGAAGTGAGCGAAGAGAACAACGCCTGCTCGCTGTTCATCGACGTGCATTACACGACCGACAAGAACGGCAACCCGCTCGCGGACGGCAGCGAAGAGACCGAACGGTGGCTCTTGCAGTTCAAGAACGAGACGCACAACCACCCCACGGAAATCGAGCCGTTCGGCGGCGCGGCGACCTGCATTGGCGGCGCAATCCGCGACCCGCTTTCGGGGCGGTCGTGGGTGTATCAGTCCATGCGCATTACGGGCGCGGCAGATCCCACCGTGCCATTGCGTGAGACCATGCACGGCAAGCTACCGCAAATCAAGCTGTGCCGCGAGGCAGCGCAAGGCTTTTCTTCTTACGGCAACCAGATCGGTCTGACGACAGGACAGGTGACGGAATGCTATCACCCCGGATTCGTGGCAAAGCGCATGGAATTGGGCGCAGTCATTGCGGCAAGCCCCTACGCCACCGTCAGGCGCGAAACGCCGGAACCGGGCGACGTGATTATCCTGCTCGGCGGCGGAACGGGACGGGACGGCATTGGCGGCGCGACCGGCTCTTCCAAGGCACACACCGAATCGTCCGTGACCACGGCGGCGGCGGAAGTGCAGAAAGGCAACGCCGTAGAAGAACGCAAAATCCAACGGCTGTTCAGGAATCCCGCCGTGAGCGGCATGATCCGCCGCTCAAACGACTTTGGCGCGGGCGGCGTTTCCGTTGCCGTGGGCGAACTTGCGCCGGGGCTTGACATCGACCTTGATGCCGTTCCCAAAAAATATGAAGGCTTGAACGGCACGGAACTCGCCATTTCCGAAAGCCAGGAGCGCATGGCAGTGGTCGTGCGCAAGACTGATGCGGACGCATTCATCGCTGCCTGCGCGGAAGAGAACCTGCTCGCTGTCGTGGTGGCGACCGTCACCGACCGCGACAAACTGGTCATGCGCTGGCGCGGCAAGACAATTGTAGACATTGACCGCGCGTTCTTGGACGCAGCAGGCGCACGGCACGAAGCCGTTGCCCGCATTGAAAGCCCCGCACCGCAGCACGAAAGCCCGCTCGTCAGGCCGCTCGATTCCGTGGCGCAGGCATTGGGCGCGTGTGCAAGCGCGACGGGCGACAGCGCGAACGCCATGCCGACCGCACAGCAGATTCACGACGCGTTCGTGGCGAACCTCAGCGACCTCGCGTGTTGCAGCCAGCGCGGCTTGGGAGAACGGTTTGACGGCTCAATCGGCGCAAGCACCGTGCTGTTCCCCTTTGGCGGCAAATACCAGGGCACGCCCGAAGCCGCAATGGTGGCAAAAATCCCCGTGCTCACCCCGCGTGAGACGAATACCGTCAGCATGATGAGCTTTGGCTACGACCCGCGCGTGGCGGAATGGTCGCCATGGCACGGCGCACAGACAGCTGTGCTCTCATCGCTCGCAAAAATCACGTGCGTCGGCGGCAAGGCGACGACCTGCCGCTTCTCGTTCCAAGAATTCTTCGGGCGCACGAACAGCGACAAGGCATGGGGCTACCCGGCAAGTGCGCTGCTCGGCGCGGTGGATGCACAGAACGCCATGGGCTGCGCGGCAATCGGCGGCAAAGACAGCATGAGCGGCACGTTTGAGCAGCTGAACGTCCCGCACTCGCTCGTCTCGTTCGCCGTCACCCACGACACGGCACAGCACGTCACGTCGGGCGCGTTCAAGAAAAGCGGCGACTATTTGTTCCTCGTGATGACCCCGTATGCAAACACGCTCGCCCCCGACTTCGGCACGTTCAAGAAAAACAGCGACGCGCTCTATGAACTGAACAAAACCGGCACAATCAAGGCGATGTATCCCGTGGGCGCGGGCGGCATTGCCGAAGCCGTCGCAAAAATGGCGTTCGGCAACAATATCGGCTGCCAGCTGACGGCAATCCCGTCAAGCGCGACGGCACTCGGATTCCACCGCAACGTGAACAACACGATCGCCGACCTGTTTACGCCGCTGTACGGCTCAATCATCGTGGAGACCGACGACCCGCAGTTCGACAACAACCCCGCCTTTGTCAACACGACCGTCGTGCGAATCGGCAACACGCAGAACGCGCCCGTCATTTCCGTGGCGATGAGCGGACTGCACCCCATGCCCGCAACCGATATTCCGCTGAGCGACTTGTACGCCGCATGGGAACGCACGCTCGCCACCGTGTTCCCGCCCGTCAGCGGCGCACCGGCACAGCAACCGCTCCCCACCTTTGCCACCGCAGAACACCCGTCGCTCGCACAGGCGCGCGCCTCATTCACGGCAAAGACAGGCACCGCAAAACCGCACGTACTCATACCCGTATTCCCCGGCACGAACTGCGAATACGACATGGCGCGCGCGTTCAACCTTGCCGGCGCAGAGACGGAAATCCTCGTGTTCAGGAACAGGACGCGCAAAGATTTGGAAGAATCGCTCGAAGCATTCAGGAACGCAATCACCGACGCACACATCATCGCGTTTGCGGGCGGATTCAGCGCGGGCGATGAGCCCGACGGCAGTGGCAAATTCATCGCCAACGTTATCCGCGAAAAGCGCGTCGCCGACGCAATCACCGCGCATTTGGAGAAAAAGCACCTCATCGTCGGAATCTGCAACGGTTTCCAAGCGTTAATTAAGACGGGGCTTGTCCCTTACGGAAAGATCATCGAGCCGGACGCGGAAACGCCCACGCTCACGTTCAACACGATCCACCGCCACATCAGCCGCGTGGCGCGCACCCGCATGGTAAGCGCGACAAGCCCGTGGGCTTTGGACGCGAGCATACTTGACCCGCGCCCGCATTACGTTCCCGTGAGCCACGGCGAAGGCAGAATCCTCATTGCGGAAACGCTTGCGGAATCGCTGTTCAAGAACGGGCAGGTCTACAGCCAATACTGCGACGAAAACGGCGTTCCCGCCACAAGCGAGCCGGACAACCCGAACGGCTCGGCGTTCGCAATCGAAGGCCTCACCAGCCCGGACGGCCTTGTCCTCGGCAAAATGGGACATTCGGAACGAACCGTGGGAATCGGCGGCTTTGCGCCCGACCTCATCAAGAACATCGCCTGCGACCCAAGCGCGAATTCGTGCCAGAATTTGTTCCGTGCCGGCGTGAGGTATTTCAGCTAGGGGAACACACCGCGCGGCGGGCGAAAACCGCCCGCAAGCTATAATTGTATCTCACTCCGCCTTGGCAAAATACTGCTCGCAGAACGTCTCAAACGATTTTGCCTGACCGTTGAGGATAGCCCGTATCGCGTCAATCGTAAACGTGAAGTCCTGCGAGCGGACGCTCTCCTTGCCCTTGAACAAGTCCGAAGCCGTCACGGAAAGCGCGTCGGAAAGGCGGGCAAGGATTGCGGGAGACGGAAACTTGTTGGCGCACTCAATCTGCGACAGAAAAGGAATAGAAATCCCCGCCCGCTCGGCAAGCTCCGCCTGCGAGATATTCTGAATCGTCCTAAACGTCTTGATATTCCGCGCAAGATTCTCTCTGATTTCTGCTTCCGTCATCGTACATTTCCTTATCGATATATATTCTATTTCTAACCGTATTAACATGGTTTGACAAATAACTAATAAGCAGTTAAACTGTTCTTATCAGTTAATAAGCATTTTGCTTATCGTAAGGAGTTGAACATGAAACAGCGTATGAAGACGTTTGGCGTGCTGTGTGCGGCTGCCCTTGTGCTTGCCGCCGCATGCAACAACGGTGACGACGGTTCGTCGGCGAATGGCGACGGCACAACGTATGCGGTCGGGAACATCGTGACCTTTGAAGGAAAAAACTATTTGGTCACCAAGAACACCGAAACGGCGGCACGGAGCGCGGCACGGGCGGCGGTAAACTCTGACACGGGGCTGTACTACCAAAACAAACAAGCCGCCGCGTACCGTGAACAGTGGCTGCAAACATACGGCATGACGGAGTACGTCGAACTGTTTGACATCACGACGAAGCGAGCCGAAACTACGAAAGGACAGGCCACCTTAGACGACAAGTATCTTGTTCTGCAAGACAACAAAAAAGTGTTCGCTACCCAACAAACATGGAGCTCAAACACAATATTTTCCGAACTGCGTACGACTGCCGAGCGTACAGAAAGTTTTAATGCTTTGACAGAAGACACAATACGCCAAAGGTATGACCCGGACGACTTTACTTTCCAAAGCTATCCAAGCGACGTAAGCAAAAAGGTACGAAACCAATACGTATTCAACCGCAATGATGACGGAACCACGAATTTTGACAGTCTGAAGAAGACGAAGACCTTCAAAGCCTACGTATCGCTGTCCAAAGGCAAACAGCAACCCATATACAATATTGAGGAGCGACCGGAACCGGACGGGAAGAAATTCTATGGCATTCATGACCCAAACACCGGCAGCAGTTTTTTCAATATGTGGTTCAACCCCAACGGAACATTTTTGCTGAGTACCGAAGGCACGGGAGAACTTGGCGGCTCAACGTCACAATCGGTGTACCGAAATAAAATTCAGATACGCAAAGCTCCACAATATGACACCAATAAAAAAACCGTGGACATACAGTATCAAGTGCAGAAAACTGTTAAGGACGAGAAGACGGAATGGGACGACGAATGGCAGACATTTGGTCAAGAGCCTAACAAGGACAACACCTATGTGCATGTCTCCGAGGAAACAATAGCGATTGCACTGCATGACAATCCCACGGTAACGTATGACGTTCCCAAATCGATTACGTTCTCCGCGCCGTACCAAGACACAAGCGTCGCATTGAATGCCTACACGAGCGTCACGTTCGCGCCGGAAGAAAAGGACGGAAAGATTATCTATACGCCCAAGCCGGACGAGCAGTACGAATATGACTTTATCGCACAATATGCAAAAGACTTTGTGTCACTCTATCATAAATAAGCCAGCGCACTAGCACGGCATACCGCGCCAAACCCCGGCACAAGTACCGAGGTTTGGCGTTTTTTTCTTCAATATTATGGTTGACTTTACGCAAAAATGTGATACGATATATAAATAGGTGGAAGCCTATCGTTATTGATTAGGTATCGTTTAGGCAGTACACGCAACTTGTTCTTTGAAACCACAAGGGAAGGAATTACGCGTATGAGGAAGCAGTCTCATTGGCAGGGGCTTTTTTGTTGTTTACAGTTGCCGTTGCACTTCAGCGCGCGGGAACTGTTTTATTTTTTGTATATTAAATATTTGAGGATATTTAAAAATGAATAATACTTCAAACTTAAAAGTGGGTCGGCTATCAATCGCTTTATACCCCACCCACTTACAGAAAAAAGATGGCAAAATCACTTACCATGCGAAGGTAGTGAACCGAGCCACAGTTTCCATGGCAGACATTTGTAATGACCTTGTTGCTTCCGGCAACAATTGCGGTCTGTCATCAGATGAAATTGAGACTATCTGGCATAACATCTGTCAGGCACGGAAAAAACGGCTCGCCGAGGGTATCTCTTCACGAGATGATCTCGGAACGCTGTATCCGTCGGTCAAAGGCACGTTCGCCGATGACCAGTCGCCATATATCAAGGGTGTTCATACCATCACCGTCCGCCTGCGGGCGAGTGAGGAAATGTCCGAGACTATGGCAAACCTCACGCCGGCAATCACGCAAGGCAACACCTGCCACCCCGTGATTGACAGCGTGCAGGACATACGGACGCAGACCGACACGGCACTCACGCCGGGCGGGCTTCTGAACATCAAGGGCAGGAACATCTGCCTCGTCGGCGACGATGAGGCAGTCGGACTGTACTTTGAGAACGTGCATGACACGACAGAAATCGTCAAAGTCTCTCCATCGGACATGAGCACGAACAGCAAGAATGTTCTGTGCCTCATTATTCCAACCACTCTGAAAGGTGGCTGCTCATATCGGCTCCGGCTTGTGACCCAGTACAGTGGCAGCAAGCAGATATTCCGAAAGGAGCCTTTGATTGCGTTCGCAGCCACTGAATTCGTAGTCCCCACTGCCAAGACTGCATAACCGAACCGCGTAATTCCTCCCGAAGGTTCCATATCCTATATATTGCGGCAGAGTGACCGTGAACATTTCCTCCTGACAGCCGTCCAGCAAAACTGGGCGGCTGTTTTTTATGTCCCCCCGGCAGCGATATGCCGCGTCAGCCTAACTGGCATGACGCGTAACTCTAGTTAGCATGATGCGTCATTCTAACTAATATGATGCGTCACTCTAGCTAGAACGACGCGTTACATCTATGCGCGGAACGCTACAATCGGCGGCGGCTTTGCGTTTCAATCTGCAAGCCCGCCCACAGGCGGTCAAAAATCAAGCGCGAACGGCTCTTCTTCCGGCTCGAACAGGCTTCCCGTCTCACGGTAATTGGAATAGGCAAAGTCCTTATATGAGGCGTAGGTCTCGCCGCTGTAAATCACCGTGCCGAGCACGGGACTGTCCCCGGCATGGGAGACATGGGAAGCATACTGCTCGCGGAATTTCCGCATGTTCCTCGTGAACTCATCGTTCAGGCTCTTGCCGCTCTTCACCTCAAAAAGGCGCAGGCTTCGGTTCGTCTTCAAGATGAGGTCAATCTCAAGCCCCTTGCTGTTCCTAAAAAAATACAGGTCCGGCTCTGCGCCGCTGTCATAGCGGGCTTTGAGTGCCTCGGACACCACGAGGTTCTCAAAGAGACTGCCCAGCAAGGGGTCGCGCTGCATCTGACCGGGAGTCTCAATGCCGAGCAGATAGGAGGCAAGTCCCGTGTCGCAGAAATACACTTTCGGTGTCTTGACCACCTGGCTCGTCCTGCTCGCATACCACGGGCGGAGGATATAGACCAGGTGCGATGCCTCTAAAATCGAAAGCCATGATCCAACCGTCGTGCTCGACACGCCGACCTCTACGGCAAGAGCCGAATTGTTCACCAGCTGCCCCGTGCGCCCCGCAAGCAGCCGCAAGAAATTCTCAAAACGCAACAAGTCATGCACTGCCCCCACCTGCGCGATGTCTTTTTCCAGATAGGTCTGCACGTAATTCCGATAATACTCAAACGGCTTGCGCCCTTTCTCGGAAAAAAGGAACGGCATACAGCCGGAGACAAGCTGCGTGTCGCGGTCAAGCTCTATGCCGCTCGCCGTAAGTTCCCGCATGGAAAGCGGCTGCATCTGCACGATCGCAATCCTTCCCGCCAGCGACTGGGAGACGGAATTCTTCAGCGGAATCTGCTGACTGCCGGTCAGTATGTACTGGCCGCGCTTTCTGTTCTTGTCAATACGGACTTGGACGGCACTCAGAAGCTCCGGCACGCGCTGAATCTCGTCGATTATCACCGGCTCGGGAAAACGCGTGAAGAATTCATCGGGGTCGTTCTTTGCAAGCGCGCGCGTGTTCATGTCCTCAAGGTTCGCGTAGGAAAAGTCCGGGTAAAGCTCCCTGACAAGGGTCGTCTTTCCGCACTGGCGCGGGCCAAAAACCGCAACGGAAAAATAATCCCTCATGCAGGACTGGAGGTAGCGTGAGACGTTTCTATGTATCATACGGTGATTGTCGCACAAAGCCGCGGAGATTTCAAGTCTGACTTGGAATCTCCGCAGGACAACTGCCCGCTTTTGCTCCGTGTATTTTTTCATGCTTTCATGCTAACTAAAACAACGCGCCGCAGCGGCTGACGTGCTGCCGGGGGCATTTTTATCGTTTTTGTATAGCATATCCCGCGCGATTCTGTTATAGTGGTAGGGAATCATAAAAGACTTTTTAGGGAGATGTCTATGAATATGAAAAAGATGCTGATGTTCGCCGCCGCGCTTGGTGCGGCACTTTCGTTCGTTGCGTGCAAGAAGACGGCGCGGCCGTCGTTCGCCCCGCACCTCGACCTTTCCAAGACCGTTGACGCAACGCACTGGCTTGACAACCTTGACGACGCAAAAATCGCCGCGCAGCAGGCAGACAAGAAAATCATCCTGTTCTTCAGCGCGGACGATCAGGATCAGCTCAGCGTCATTCTGAAAGAAAACCTGCTGAACAAGGACGAATTCCTTGCGGACATTACGGGCGACTACGTGTTGGTCAACCTTGATTTCTCGAACAGCCGCTATGAGCAGGCGCAGGAGGACGAGGCGTTGTCCGCCGCGCTCGAAGAGAACATGAAGCTTGCCACCGTGTACGGCGTACAGATGAGCCCGATGTTCTTCCTGCTGACCAAAGAAGGCTACCCGATTACCGCGCTGTTCTACGACACCACGCTCCAGACGGCAGACGACTTTAGGAACGAAATCGCACAGAACGCCGAGGCGATTGCCGACTTTGACGCGGCGTATGCGGCCCTTGACGCAGGCTCGGACGAAGACAAGGTGCGGGCAATCGACGCGCTGTATGAGATTGCCGACCCGCGCCAGACGTATGCGTTCGCGCCGCTTGCCGAACAGGTGCTCGCGCTTGACCCCAAGAACAAGACGGGGCTGCTCGGAAAATACGTGCTTGCCCTTGCGGACGCGCGGGCAACCAACGCCGCGCTTGACAATGACCCGCAGGGCATGGTGGCGGCTTTTGTTGACGCGGCAAAGAACAAATTTCTTTCCCCGGAAGAAAAGCAGCAGGCGTACTACTACGCGGGCTATTTCCTTGCGGGCAGCGGCGACCCGGACTACGCGCAGATCAAGAAATACGTGCAGGCCTCGTATGATGCCGCACCCGACAGCGACCGCGCCCCGCAGATTGCGCTGTTGCTCCAGGCGATTGACGACCGCATGAGCGAACCGGCACAGGACGAAAGCGAGGCAGACACGACCGAAACCGATTCCGGCGCGCCTGCGGCGGAGTAACCATGGATCCCGAACCTCCGTCCGATTCGTTTGTCGTCCTGCTGATTGCCGCCGCGGCGTGTGTCGTCTGTTCCATGCTGTTCTCGGCGGCAGAAAGCGCGTTCCTTGGCGTGAACAAGCTGCGCGTGCATTTCCTGCGCGAGCAGGGCGACAAAAAAGCCGTGCGCGTGGGAAAACTGCTCGACCACAAAGAAAGCCTGCTGAACACCCTGCTCGTGGCGAACGAGCTGGTAAACGTCATGCTTTCGGTCATTCTTACGTCAATCGCGCTGCGGCTGTTCGGTCCGGCGGGGCTGAGCGTCTCAACCGCCGTGGCGACGATTCTGCTGTTGCTGTTCGGCGAAATCACCCCCAAAATCGTTACCACGCGCCACCCCGAACCGTTCGCCTTTGGCGTGAGCCGTTTTGTGACGGTGCTGTATATCGTGCTCAAGCCGTTCGTCGCCATTTTTACGGGCATTTCCCGCGGTATCCTGCGGCTGTTCGGCATCAACACCAAGACCAAGCACGTGTCGTTCACCGAAGAAGAAATCAAGACGTTCATTGACGTGGGCGGCGAAGAAGGCGTGCTCGAAAAAGGCGAGAAAACCATGCTGAGCCGCGTGTTCAAATTCACCGACTTGGACGCGACCGACATCATGATCCCGCGCACGCGCGTCGTCACGATTCCCGCCGATATGCGCTACCGCGATATCGTGCAGCTGAGCGAGCGCACGCGCTATTCGCGCTTTCCCGTCATCAAGGACGACATCGACGACATTATCGGCGTGCTGTACGTCAAGGACTTGCTGTTCTATGAGGGCGACCGCGCCGGTTGCACCGCCGAAAAGGTCATGCGCAAGCCGATTTTTATTCCCGGCAGCACCAAAATGAGCGCGATTCAGGAACTGCTGCACAACGACCGGCAGAGCATTGCCATTGTCATTGACGAATACAGCGGGACGGACGGCATCCTCACCACCGAGGACATTGCGCACCAGATCCTTGGCAACATTGCCGATGACAAGGAACAAGGCGGACACGCCGCTGACTTGCAAGTCACGAACACCGACGACTTTTTCATTGACGGCGCAACTCGCCTGAGCGACTTTGAGGAGCTGCTGCATGTCCGCCTGCAAGCGGGCGACAGCGAGACCGTAGCGGGCTTTGTCTGCGAGCGGCTCGGGCGCATTCCCGGCGTGGGAGAAGTGCTTAAGTCGAACGGCTACCGCTTTGTCGTCACCCGCATGGACGGGCTGCGCGTGGCGCAAATCCACTGCGTCCGCGAAAACGGGGGTGCGCTATGATTCTTTCCGTCGTCCTGCCGGTTATCGTAACCGCGCTCCTCGTGTACGTCGTCGGCTTTTTCGCCTCGTCTGAGACGGCGTACCTTTCTATCTCAAAAATCACGCTGCGGCAGCTGCTCAAAAAAGAAAGCCATGACGCAAACGGGAACGCCGCCAACACGCCGGCAAAGCGGATTGCCTACCTCAAAAGCGACATGAACCGCCTGCTTTCGCTCGTGCTTATCGGCATAAACTTCGTCACCTCGCTCGCGTCGGGCCTGGGCGCGACCGTGGCAATCACCATTGCCGGTAGCCAGGGCACGACCTACGCGACGATTGTCATGGCGTTCGTGCTGACCATTTTTGGCGAAATCGTGCCGAAAACCGTTGCGACCGTCAATCCCGTGGGCATTGCAAGCCGCAATTCCCGCCCGCTCATCGTCCTGCAAAAAATCTTCATGCCAATCGTGTGGATTTTTACCAAACTGACCGAAGGCATTACGGTCATCATCAACCGCTTCTTGCATTACGACAAGCAGCTGATTACCGAAGCGGAGCTAAAGTCGCTGATAAACGTGGGCGAGACGGAAGGCACGCTCGAGCACAGCGAAAAACGGATGCTGTACCGCATTTTTGAGTTCACCGACTTGCGTATCCGCGACATTATGAGCCACCGCAGCCGCGTGCAGTTCGTGCCGGTTGACGCGACATATAGCGAAGTGGTCAAGGTGTTTGCCGACACGGGCTATTCGCGGCTGCCCGTCTGCGACGGTGATTTTACGAACGTGGTGGGCATGCTGTATTATAAGAACGTGCTGCTGACCAGCCGCAACGGCGCGTCGTTTGTCAGGCGCAGCATGCGCCCCGCGCTGTTCGTGCCCGAAACGCTGACCGCGCTTGAGCTGCTACAAACGTTCAAGGCGGAGCAAGTGCATTTTGCCGTTGCCGTGGACGAGACGGGCAGCAACAGCGGTATTGTAACTATGGACGACATTCTGCGCGCGGTGTTCGGCGGCACGATTATGGAACACCCGACCAAAGAGCCGCTGCCCGCAAAGCGTATTCAGGCACTGTCGCCCACCGAGTTCATCATTCCCGGCGACCTGCGCCTGACCGACGTAAACGAGCTGCTGAACCTTGACCTTGACAGCGAGGACTATGACACGCTCGGCGGCTACCTGCTTGAGCATTTTGACGCGCTGCCCGAAAGCGGCGAGGCAATCACGGTGGACGGCATTGCCTACCGTATTGAGGAGCAGTGCCAACGGCGGATCAAAAGCGTGCGCATTACCTTGCCGCAGGCGTAACGGAACGTTATGCCCTTACGCCTGCCGGGCAAACTGCGCGATAAACTGCGCCGTGCCGTCCAAGCCGAGCACGGAGCTGTTCACCAACAAATCGTAATTCGTGCGCTCGCCCCAGACATGCTCGGTGAACATATTGTAATGATTCGCGCGCCGTTTGTTCCGCTGCTGAATGACTTTTTTCGCGTCCTTTTCGGGAATGTCATAGCAAGCCACGGCGCGCTGTATCTTGTCGTCCATATCGGCATAGATGAACACGTCCAGCAGTTCGCTTTGGTCGATTTCATTGGACGTACTCAGAATATAATCCGCGCACCGCCCCACAATGACGCACGGGCCTTTCTTTGCCAACGACAGGATTGTCCGCCGCTGCGCGTTGAACACCTGATCCGCAAGCGGCAGCACGGCCGGCTGCGCGGAATGGGCGTGCGTGTGCGACCCCATGTGCGCGTCCGCATAGCTCGAACCCAACAGCAGATTGTACAACCACCCGGAAGAAATGCTCTGCTCGTTCTTCGCGATAAAATCTGCCGAAAGCCCGCTCTCCTTTGCCGACAAGTCGATTATTTCTTTGTCGTAAAAATCATATCCGAGTTCTTTTGCCACTGCCTGACCGATAACACGTCCGCCGCAGCCAAATTCGCGGCTGATAGTAATGATTTTCTTCATGGTGCGCCTCCGTTGCCGTATATCAGCACTTAAATTATAGCATGAAAAATAAAAAACCGTTAAAAAAATTACACGCTAAAAAACAAAGACTTTTGTGGAAAGCCGCGCGGACGCTTCGTATACAGAAAACCCGCCCTGATAGCCTTTGTTCTGGTACAGTCTGTTTGTGGCGGTATCTCTTTCGTAGGTATCGCCCCGCTCCACGCCGCCCGCAAGCCCCGTCACCGTAATGCCCAGTTCCCAGAACCGGCTGACGCGGAACGCAACCGAAAGCGACGCCTTGCACCGCGTGCCGAACGCATGAACGATGTCCACATAATACCGGCCTTTGGTGCGCGCCACGTTGGTATAATGGCAGTCTTCGGCATACACATAGGCATACGGCAAAAACGCCGCGTCCGCCTGCACCGACACGCGCGCGGAACATAGAAAGCGAAACGACAGCCCCGCATACACCGAAAGCGTATGGCAGTAATAATCAATCCCGCACAGCACGTATTTTCCGTCGGGGTAATAATGCGCGCCCGGATCGTCCCAAGCGACCGTATCGCCGTACCAACCGTAGCCGTTGTTCGCCTCAAACGATTTGTAGCCATACGATATTTCCGCAAACGGCGCGACGCGCAAAAACGGCAGCAGCGCAAAGTCGTAGCGCAGCACTACGCCCGTCTGCACGTTGCTTGTCGCCACGTTTTCGCTTATCGAATAATTGGTCTTTATGCCTTCGATTTTCCAATCCGAATCGTACATGTTGCCCGAACGGATTCCCCGGAAGCGCGGGCTTACCACGCCGTCAACATACGCCGACACCGAGATCGACCCGAACATACCCGTCACCGCCACCCCAAGCGTGGGCAACAGCACTTCTTCCCATTCCAAATACGAATTCTTATTCCAATGGCCGTCGCTTTTCTGCATGAACAGATATTCGCCCACCGTGCCGCCCATAATACCAATGCGCGGTTCAATGGCAACATAATCGTCGGCAACAATACGACAAAGGCAAAGCGACAGCAGAAAGACAAACAGGAGCGGCTTTCGCATCAACGATACCTTCTCCCCAACGAATATGCGATAAAAGACGAACACAAGACAAACACGCCCGCCCGGAAAACGGCTGCCACCGGCACGCACCATGCGTTCTTTCACCGGGCGTTTCCCAACGGATCTGCGCCAAAAATCGACGCGAGCTGCCGGCGCGTGGCTTCCATGTCTTTCGGGTACGGTGCGGTGAACGTCATCTGCTCGCCCGTTTTTGGGTGCGCGATCGTCAATTGATATGCATGCAGCGCAAGCCGATTGAGCAGCGGGCGTTCCTCGTCCGCGTCGCCGCGCCACGAACGCTTGATTTCGCTCAGGCGCACGGGCTTTTGGTTTCCGCTGTAGAGCGGGTCGCACACAATGCTCAGACCGATTTCTTTGAGGTGCGCACGGATCTGATGAGTCCGCCCCGTAAGCGGCCGCGCTTCTATCCAGCTGTACGAACCGCACACACCGAGCAGGTGGAAATCCGTGACGGCCTCTTTTCCACGGCGCGCATGAGCGACCGTGCGGTGCCGCGCGTCGCCGTCGGGCAGCAGCCTCACGTCCACGCGCGTTTCTTCCCACAGCGGACGACCGTACACCAAACAATGGTAGCATTTCTGTACGTCGCGCCGCTCAAACTGCCCCGAAAGCGCACGGTGCGACTCCGCGTTGCGCGCATATATCACGCAGCCGCTTGTGTCCTTGTCAATCCGGTGCACGGCGAACAACGTCCCGAACGATTCTTTTGCAATCACGTCCAAACGGGGCGCAGTCTCGTCATAGCGGTCGGCGGCAATGAGCAAGCCGCTGCGCTTGTTGAGCACCACAATGTCGTCATCTCTGTGCAGGACGGTATAATCGGGCGTGATTTTCATGCTTCTATTATAGTCAAAGCAGTTGCATTTTTCAACAGTTTGCGCTATGCTACTATGAGATGCGGTAGTAGTACATCGGTAGTACCCGGGCTTCCCAAGCCTGTGAGGAGGGTTCGACTCCCTTCTACCGCTTAGCTTTACACGAACGCCCCGCGGGCAGATGTCAGCGGTCTTCGCCCATTGCTTTTTTGTCGGCGTACATCATTTCTTCTGCAATCTGAATGACGTTCTCAAAGCGCGCGCCGTCCTGCGGATAGCGGGCGTAGCCGATACTTGCGGTCACGTGAACCTTTGCGTTTCCGAGCACCGTCTCGCGGGCAATCGATGTCTTGATACGCTGCGTTAGGCCGGAAAGCCCGCCGACGCTGATTTCGTTGAACACGACAATCGTGAATTCGTCGCCGCCGATACGGAACACCTCATCGCCGCTGCGCACGACGTTTTTCAGTTTTTTCGCCACGATAGACAGCAACTCGTCGCCCGTCTTGTGTCCATACGTATCATTCACGGGCTTGAATTTGTTCAGGTCGATATACAGAATGCCCGCCGTCTTTTTCTTCTCGTGCAGCTCACGCAGAATCTCATGGAATTTGCGGCTGTTGTACAATCCCGTCAGCGTGTCGATGTACGTCAGCCGCTTGAACACGGATTCGCGCTGGAGCAGTTTCCACAGCGAATTCGCGCTGAACGGAAGGACAAGCAGGAAAATGAATCCAATCAGGATTTCGCGGAGCAGCATATTTTTGTCCATCCACCCGGACTTCGGCATGACAAAGAACACCCATGCCGTGTTATGGATAGCAAAATCGTGCGTGACCGCATCGGTCAGCGGCTCATACGTGGTGCAATCGACAATCTCCAATTTGCCTCTATGCGGATTGATTGCCTTGAGCTGATAATTGAACTCTTCGTCCCGCAAGTCCGCGACGTGCGCCGCGCGGAAAATTTCCGCCATGCGCAACGTGACGACCGAAAAGCCCCAGAACAAATCCTGCCCCTCGCTGTTTTTCAGATAAATAGGCGTGTGGATTGAAAGCCCACGCCCGCCGCGCCGCTGGGAAAACGGCCCGGTAATCGTCGTCAGCTTTGTCAGGCGCGAATATTTTGCGTCGTCGCGGTGCAGCGAATCCGTAAACAGGTTAATCCGTTCGCTCTCGCGCTGCGGCGGGTACGAATACGTAACAACTCCGTCCGGCGCAAGCTGAATACTGTCAATACATGAAGATTCCAAATACAGCGACTCGGCAATGTCCTGAAAGTCAATCACCTTGCCGTCGTGCTTGACAATGTACGTGCGCAGGAACTGTGTAATGTCAAAATACTCATCGAGCGTAATCTGCAAACTGTAACTGACCGAACGCACCAAACCACGCGCATACGTTTTCTTTTCCCGGATTGCATCCACCTGCATACGATAGATGACCGACGTGACGATAAAAAGCGTAATGATACCGACGATAATCGGCACGATAAATAAAGAGCGTTCCTCCGTTTCATGACGTTGTTGCATGAAAAATTCCCTTAACTGATTATATTTTGAAATACGTTTATATATTTTTACCTATTTATTATATACGGCTTTGCCAAACTTTGTAAATCCTTTCAACGGCAGAAAGCCAAAAAAATCCCACGCCAATCAACATATCTCGATGTATGCCGATTGGCGCAGGATTCCGTGTTACTCGATGACATCCATGCGGGCAACGTCTTTTTCGTAGTCCACGCCGGGAACATCAAAGCCGTTGATGTTCAAGAAGTCGTGGCGAATGCCCGCAAGATCGGCGATTTCGGCGACATTTTCGGCGGTAATCTGCGCCATTTTTGCGTCGATTTCTGCCTGCGTGGCGGGATCAAGCTCCCAGTCGTCAATGCGAATCCTGCCGTCCGCATCAACCGGCACCGTGGCGGGCGCATTGTCCGCGCCCGTGTACAGGCGTTCGGCAAACAAGCGTTCCATCTGCTCAATGCAGCCTTCGTGCTTGCCCTGTGCTTTCTGCACCTTGAACAGGCAGCTCAAGTACAGCACGACAATCGGAATGACCGCCGACGAGCGCGTAATCAGTCCCTTGTTCACGCTGACGTATGCCGCGCCGCCGATTTTTTTCAGCTGTGCGTCAATCGTCTTTGCGCGCGCTTCCAAATCTTTCTTTGCCGCGCCAATCGTGCCGTCGCGGTAAATCGCGTGGCTCAGCTTTGGTCCGATGTACGAATACGCGACCGTGCGGCAGCCGTCCGCAAGTACGCCCGCGTCGCCCAGCTGCCGGATCCAGCGCTCCCAGTCCTCGCCGCCCATGACTTTGACGGTGTTCGCAATCTCTTCTTCGGTGGCGGGCTGCGCGTCAAGCTGAGACATCGCGCCCGTCATCATGTCGAGCGACGGACCGGCGTACACTTCGCCAATCGGCTTGAGCACCGACTTATAGAGCACTTTGGTATCGGGGTCGGTACGCACGGGAGATGCGAGCGAATAGATAACAAGGTCGAATTTTGCGCCCCATTTTTTGACCTCATCAATGACGGTCTGGCGGCATTCGTCGCTGAACGCGTCCGCGTTGAACGTCGTCGTCCGCAAGCCGGCTGCCTTTGCAGATTTCTCAAACTGCATATTGTTGTACCAGCCGGGAGTGCCGCCTTTGGTTTCGGTCGCCTCTTTCTCGAACGAAACGCCGATGGTGTCCGCGCCGTAGGCGAATGCGGCGGCAATGCGGCTTGCAAGTCCGTAGCCCGTAGAACAGCCGAGCACCAGCACCGTCCGCGGACCTTTACCGCCCTCTTTCAGGCTTTTGGTGCCGCGCTTCTTTTTCTGCGCGACCACATAGTCAATCTGACGCACGGTGTCTTTCGCGCAACCAATCGGGTGCGCGTTGATACAAATGTTTGAACGAACCATCGGTTTAATAACAGCCATTAAAATCTCCTCGGCCTTGCAGCCATATCGTTTATCATATCCAGTTTGACATTATTCGTCAATCTGTCAGCATCAGTCCACCGCGCCGATTTCCCGCAGCCACGGAAGCAGTGCGTTGTCGTTCCAATGCTCCGCCTGCATGATTGCCGACCGCACTTTCATGCCGAACCCATGCCCGCCGGTGTCATACGACACGAACACATGCGGAATGCCCTTTTCCGTGAGCGAGGCATCCAGACGGACGGCATTCTCGAACAGCACCACGGGGTCATCGCGGCAGGCGAGCAGGAATACCGGCGGCATATCGGCGGGAATGTTCCGCTCCATGCTGAAACGCTCCTTGCGCTCCGGCGACTGATCGCGGCTCAGCAGGCTTTTGCGCGAGCGTCTGTGCGCGATGTCGTCCTGCATGGAGACGACGGGATAAATCGGCATGACGAAATCCGGGCGCACGCTTTCTGCCGTCCGCACACCCCATTTCTCAAGCTCGCTTGCCGCCCCGAACGCGCCCGCCATGGTCACCAAATGCCCGCCCGCGCTGTAGCCAATCGCGCCGATTTTCGTCTTGTCGATGTTCCATTCGTCCGCATGCTCCCGCACAAAAGCGATTGCCATTTGTATGTCCTCAAGCATTTCGGGGTGATGATGCGCATTGTACGCTACCCGGTAACGCAAAACGAACGCGCTGATTCCCACGGAGACAAACCATTCCTGCGAGGCAAAGCCTTCGTGCGGCATCCCCAAATGATGGTAGCTTCCGCCAGGACAGATGATGACCGCCGCCGTTTTCTTGCCGTCATCGCGCCGCACCACCGACGGATATAACACCGTGTCGCGCACGTTCGTTTCCATGCCCGGAACGCCATCCCACAAAAAAATCCGCTCGCGGGCAACGCCGGGCAACAGCAGCGCACTGGCAAATGCGACGATAAAAAACAGCCGTCTCATAACATCAAGTATAGCGCAAACCCGCCTTTTTTCCTAGATTTTTATGCCGTTCACGTATATAATTTGAAAGATATTTCACGAACCGACGGGCTGACGTTCTGACGGCAGGGGAGCAACGCATGGAAAAAACACTGGTAAAGATTTTCAGAAAGCAGGCGCAGGACTATCCTGAAACCGCTTTCCAGCTGTACAAGCAGGAAGGGTCGTTCACGCCGATTTCTTACAAGGATGCGTATGCCGATGCCGTCGATTTTGCGGGCGGGCTACTCGACTTGGGCGTAAAACGCGGCGACCACATCGGCCTCATCAGCGACAACCGCTGGGAATGGGAACACGCCGACATGGGCATTATGGCGATCGGCGCGATAGACATTCCGCGCGGCTGCGACGCGACCCCTGCCGACCTGGCATATATCCTTTCGTTTGCCGAATGCCGCATGGTCGTGGTGGAGAATTCCGCGCAGATTCAGAAACTGCTTGCCCTGCGCGATCAGCTGCCGCTCATTCAGACGCTCATCTGCTTTGAAGAGCCGACCGACAAGGACACCAACGCCGCAAAAGACGCGGGAATCGTCCTGCTCACGTTCAACGACATCATCGCCAAAGGCAAAGCATTCAACGAACAGCACCCCGATACCGTGAACGAAGAAATCGACAAGGGCGAGTGGGACGACCTCGTGACGATTATTTTTACGTCGGGAACGACCGGGCAGCCCAAAGGCGTTATGCTGAGCAACGGCAATTTTATCACGCAGCTGGACGAAGTGGACGAACGCATTTTCCTCTATCCCGGTGACCGCGGGCTGATGGTGCTTCCCGTGTGGCATGCGTTCCAGCGCGCCGTAGAATACGTGGTGATGAGCCAAGCGGCGACAATCTGCTATTCAAAGCCGATCGGCCCGATACTGCTCGCGGACCTCAAGGCACTGAACCCGCAAGTGCTTCCCGCCGTGCCGCGCGTGTTTGAGGCGGTGTACGACGGCATTTACCGCAATATGCGCAAGACCGGCGGTATCGTTTACCTGCTGTTCAGGTTTTTCGTGCGCGTCGCGCTGATTCATGCCAAAATCGACCGAGTGCTGTTCGACAAGACTTCGCGATTCGGCATTGACAAGCGGTGGCTGCAATGGCCGGGATTCGTCATTCCCTGGCTCGTGCTGTACCCGATCAGGCTTTTGGGCAACGTGCTCGTGTTCCGCAAAATCAAGGCGATGCTCGGCACGGGATTCCGCGCGGGCGTGGCAGGCGGCGGCGCGTTGCCGCGCGCGGTGGACGCATTCTTCTGGGCAATCGGCGTAAAACTGGTAGAAGGCTACGGACTGACCGAAACCGCGCCGATTATCTCCGTGCGCCCGATTAAAAATCCCGTGTTCGGCAACGTCGGCTCGCCAATCCGTGGCATTTCCGCCCGCGTCGTCGATTTTGAGACAGGAAAAGACCTTGGGCGCGGCAAGAAAGGCGTGCTCGAAATCAAAGGCGGCACGGTGATGAAAGGCTACTACAAACGCCCCGACCTGACCAAAAAGGCGATAAACGAAGACGAATGGTTCAACACGGGCGACATTGCCCTGCTGACCCGCCACAATGAAATCGTCCTGCGCGGACGCGCCAAAGACACGATCGTGCAGCTCGGTGGAGAAAACGTGGAGCCGCTCCCGATTGAAATGAAGATACAGGAATCGCGCTTTGTGCAGACGGCGGTCGTCGTGGGGCAGGATCAACGCTACCTCACCGCGCTCATCGTTCCCGACAAGGACGAAGTGGAATCCTTTGCCAAAGAAAGCGGGCTTGCGTACAAGACATATACCGATTTGCTCAGAACGACGGAGGTCAACCACCTGATAGAAAATGAGGTCGGTCTGCGCGTGAACGCAAAGAACGGCTTTAAGATGTACGAGCGAATCAACAAAGTCGCGCTGCTCGAAAAGCCCTTTGAAGTCGGCGTGGAGCTTTCCGCAAAGCAGGAAATCATGCGCTATAAAATCAACGATTTGTACGCAAAAGAGATAAAAAACCTGTACAAGTAACGGCTGTGTCAGCGGGCGAGCCGCGCGCCAATCAGTTCCGCAAGCGAACGGTACAGTTTTTCCGGCTCGACTGGCTTTGTCAAATGCGCTGTCATGCCCGCCTGCAACGAATGCTGCACGTCCTCGTCGAATGCATTTGCCGTCATCGCGATAATCGGAATGTCCTTTGCGTCGGGGTGGTCGAGCGCACGGATTGCGGCGGTCGCTTTGAGGCCGTCCATGACGGGCATCCGCACGTCCATCAGCACCGCGTCAAAATGCCCCGGCTCGCTCGCCCTGAACATATCCACGGCAACCTGCCCGTTTTCGGCGTGTTCGACTTCCATGCCTTCCATGCCCAGCAGCTCTTTCATAATCTCCATGTTGATCTGCATGTCTTCGGCAAGCAGGATGCGCCGCCCGTGCAAATCGACTTTGGGCGGTTCGGCGGCAACGGTGACCAAATGCTTTTTCCGCAGGGCGGCGGTAAATTCGCTCATCACGCTGGAAGCGAACAGTGGCTTGCTCATAAAACTATCCACGCCCGCCGCCTTTGCCTCGGCCTCAATGGTCGCCCAATTGTACGCGGTAAGGATGATGACCGTCGTCTCCTGCCCGATAAGCTCGCGGATTTTGCGCGTCAGCTCCACGCCGTCCGCCTCAGGCATCTGCCAGTCCACCAGAATGAGGTTGTACGGCTCATGCCGCGCCACCTGATTCTGAATCAGCTTCAACGCCGCCTCGCCGCTCAGGCAGGTGTCCGCCGCAATGCCGATTTCCTCAAGGACGATACGCGCGTGCGTACAGGCGACCTCATCGTCGTCAATCACAAGCACTTTCAGGTCAGCCGAATTGACATCAAACGACGCGGCGGCCGCTTTCTGCTCCGTGTTGAGCAGCGTGACCGTCACCGTAAACGTCGATCCTTTGCCTTTTTCGCTTTCCACGGTGATATTGCCATTCATCAAATCCACGATATTCTTGGTAATCGCCATGCCCAGACCCGAACCGCCATATTTGCTGGTCGTCGTATCGTCTTCCTGCGCGAACGCGTCAAAAATGCGGGGCAAAAATTCCTTGTCCATGCCGATTCCCGTGTCGGAGATGACAAAGCGCAACGTCGTCTGATTCTCAAACGTCGCCGTGCGTTCTATGGCGAGCGAAACCGTTCCGGGCGACGGCGTGAATTTGATGGCGTTGCCCAAGATATTGATCAGCACCTGCTTGAGCTTCATGTCGTCGCCGATATAATGCTCGTCGATTTTGTTCATCACCGTGCATTCGTAGCGCAGTTTTTTGTCCCGGCACTGGCTGTCCACAATCGTATTGATTTGGTCAAGGAATATGCGGAACGAAAATTCCTCGTTCTTGAGCACCATCCGCCCGCTCTCAATGCGGCTCATGTCAAGGATGTCGTTAATCAGGCCGAGCAGATGCCGTGCGCTCATGCCAATTTTTTCCAGCTGCGCGCGCGTCTCGGCGGGCAACTGCTTGTTTTTGAGCGCAATGGTGTCCAGCCCGATAATCGCGTTCATCGGCGTGCGGATTTCGTGGCTCATGCTGCTGAGGAACGCCGTCTTTGCCTTGCTCGCCTCCTCCGCCATTTTGAGCGCGTCGGAAAGCACCTGATTCTTGGCGAGCGACTCGCGCATTTCTTCGTCAATGTCGGAGAAGCCTACGCCAATCAGCGAAATCTTGCCGTCAACGCGCTCCTCTTCTTTCCGCACGCCCGCCATGCGCAGCATCTCATACGTGCCTTTGCCCTTGTGGTTCACCAGATAGCGGAGCGAAATGAGCGCGTTCTTGTGCAGCGCAGAGCGAATGTTCTCCGGGTCGATAAAATCAAAGAATTTCTGCCGGTACTCTTCCGCCACAAATTCGTTCGCGTAGGCAGTGAACGTCTGGCGAAACGGAATATGGTCGCCCTCGTTGGCCGCAATCTCGACCGAGCCGTCCGTGCGGTAGCAGATGCCGTCGTCGGTGTCAAGGTTGACGTAATAGACGCTGCGGTAATCCGAGGCAAGCGCGGTAATCATATTGTCCTGCGCGCAGTGCCGCCGTTCCTGCCGCGAAATCTCCTGCTGCAAGGCGAGCTGCTTGCGCAGTTCTTCCTGCGAAATGCGGTTTTCCGTGTCGGCCACTTCTTTTTCGAGCATGAGCTTCGCGCTTTTCTGCATCTGCACGAAAATACCGATGAACAAAGCGACAAGGACGACAATGGCAAACGCCGAAAACCAATGGCTTCGCGTGATAATGCCGTTTGAAATAGAAATAATGTGGTCGGAAATGACGCTCTCGTGGATAAGGTAGGTGAGCATCCAGTCGGTGTTGCGCACGGGCTTGTAATACATCGTCTCGCGGATATTGTTGTAGGTGAACGAGGCGATGCCCTCATTGCCTTCGCTGAAGTCGCGGCGCATTTTCTCGAGCGAATAGCCGCGCTCAAAATGAGCGTTCTCCAATGCGTCGAGCAGGTTTGCGTCGCTCCCCAGCCCGTCCAGGAACGTGTTGGAGAACGAAACGCCGTCCTTGGTGTAAATCGTGCAGAACGTAATGCCGACATTCACGAACTGCAAGGAAAAATCCGCCAGCATTTTTTCCATGTCGATTTCCATAAAACACGCCACGAGCAGGTCGCCGTTGAACGGCAGGCGGTCAACGGGCGCGGCAACGACGACTTTTTTGTCGCCGCCCGCGTCCTTAATCGAAATTTCCGGCGCGGAAAGCGCATTGTAGTCAAATTTGTACCGACCGATGTCCGTCCGCGTTCCCCGTGACGTGTAGATAGTGCCGCGCGTGTCCACAAAGGCGAATTTTTCCAGCCCGTACAGTCGTTTCAGCTCCGCCAAATACGCGCGCAGAGCCGCGTCGCTCGCAAGGTTCTCTTTTTTCAGCAGACCGAGCGCGATTTCCATGTCGTTGATGTAGGTCGAAAGCGTCGTCGCGACCACCTGTTCGTAACGGTTGGTCAGCTCGTTCATATATAAGAGGCTCACGTTGCGCACGGCTTTTTCCGTGTCATCGCTCGCGCGCCGCCCCGACCAGAACGTTCCGACCACAAAAATAATGGCGACGACAAACCCGCTGAAAACTGAAACGATTTTTATGCTGTCCCGCTTCTTCGATTTCATCTGTATGATTCTCCCGTGGCACCGCTAGTATAGCACAACGGACGCGCCAAAGAAAGCGTCCCGTCCCGTCCGCACGTTATATTTCTAGCAGTATCGCTCCCGATTTCTTGTCGCGCACGTCTGTGTCTGCCGGATAGGCGACGGAAAGCAACTCGCCGTTCTGCGGATGCACGTGCGTCTTGTCCACGGCAAGCACCAAGCCCAGCTCGCTGCACGCATAGTAACCGCTCTTGTGCAGTTCGGGCAGGCGGATAAAATCCGACGTGACGCGCAGGGCAAGCCGCTTTTTGGGCTGCTCCCCGGACGGTTCGGCTACGGACTTCTGCGCGCTTTCGGCCTTTTTTGCCAGCACAAAACTGAGCACCGCGCGTTCCTTGAGCAAGCCCGCCTTTGCGGAGCGTTTTTGCAGGGCAAGCGGCACGTCATCGGCGGCAAAGGCAAAATTGCACCATTTGCCGCCCTTCTTCGCATTGCCCGTCATCGGACAGCGCGCCGCATGCGGGCAGGGCGCGAGCGGAACGAACGAACGGCGCAGCAACGCTTCCCGCATGAGCGCGACAAAACGCGCGGAAACGGGGTCGCCCGGCTCAACGAGCAGGATTCCCGCATCGTTTTTCTCCTCATCGATATACGAAAGCAGTTCGCCGCTGTATTTTTTCGCCAGAAAGTCGGGGGGCATCGTGCTTGCTTGCAGCAGCTCATTGCAGACATTGGCGCAGGTGACGAGCGCAGCTTTTTCCTTGACACGTGTTCCCAGTTCGCCCCGGACGCGCACGATGTTCCAGGGCGAACCGCCCGCCTTGAGCGTCTTTGCCGCCACCGAAAGATAGAGTTCCTCGCCGCTCGCAAGCGCAGTCTGCGACAAGTCCATGCAGTACACGGTCAGTTTTTTTGCGCGCAGTTCGGGACGGGCAAGCCACAGCGCAATCGGCACGGTGAGCGGACCGCTCCCCACGTCAAGCACGACATCGCCGTCCGCAAGGGAAAACGCCTCGTATGGCAACGGCGCAAAAAGCCGCGTGAGCCGCACCAAATTCCACCACATAAAATAATTGATGTACGCGCTGACAAAGCCGCTGTCATTCATGTAGCCAACGCGCCGCGCCGAGCGGCGGTCGGTCAGTTCGTGCGAAAGCCGTTTTATCGTTCCGCCCAGCTGCACACGGTGCTTGCCGCTCAAATGCAGTACGTCGTCCGCCACGCGGTCAAAATGTTCGAGTATCTCACGGCTGTCATCGGGAATCGCATCCGCAGAAAAAAGCGGCCGCCGCTTGAGGGGTATTCGTCTCATAAAAGAAATGCTCCCGCCCCCACACAGGAAAGGTATGCCATCACGTCATGTTCGGTCATATTGCTGTATCTTCCGCCAGTATACCGCGAAATCCCGCCCCCGTCAATGCGCAGACAGAACCGAACAAGACTGCCGCCCCGACCGGTACGGGACAGCCGCCCCATCCGTATGGTACGCCGTGTTTCTTACGGAGCAGCATGCGTGTTAATGCTTTCTATAAATACGTCTATTTCGTCAGAAATGCGCCGCAAAAGCGCGGACTTTTCCGACAGCATACGATCCTGCTGCTGCCCCGAAAGCGCGAACAGCTCCACCGTGTCCATTTGGAGCGCGTCCGCAAGCTTTTCTATCATCTCGACCGACGGAAACTGCCGCCCGGCTTCGATTTTGGAAATATAGTTTGCCGCGCTGCCCGTTTTTTCGGCAAGGTCTATCTGAGAAAGTCCGAGCACCTTACGCCGGGACTTCATATTGTAGGACAAAACGCTTCTGATATTCGTCATATCTAAAACTATCAGGGATAATTATTTGAATAATCATACAATATTCAATCGAATAGGTATTTACAACACCTTTTTAATGCGATAGTATTATGGACATCTTGCAAAAATAGACCTAATAAGTCTATTTTTGTGCCAAAACGATTTGGAGGAAAAAATGAAAAAAGCTCTGGTTTTTGTTGCGGCGGCATTGACATGCGCAACAATATCCGCACAGAACAAAAAGCCTGCGGTTGTTGTGTCGGAAACGACTGCGACGCAAAGTGAGACAAAGACAAAAGGGTATTGGGGACCTTTTTATGGCGTAGACGGCTCCAAGGACAAGGCTATTGGAGTTCTCACGGTAACGGATATAAAACAGACATCCGCTGCTCCCGACTTACTGTATGAAGCAGAAACGCCTGCCAACCTTGCGGACGTTATTTCTGTCTTGCATTCCAGCCTTTTTATGGAATTGCTAAAAACGGGAGCGTTTGAGGTTTTGGAAAATGGGCAAGGTAATGCGGACTATGTTTTTGAAGCCGTCATTGAGGATTTTACGGGAACAAGAGCCGAAAAAGTCCTTGAGGGCAGAATCCCCAAGTATTTTGTTCCAGGCACTACCTATGCCCTGACGGTTGCCGCAAAAGTTTCTGACGCAAAAACCGGCGAGATTGTTTTTGACAAGAAATTCAATCAGGGTCATGTCGCCAATCCGGGAAAGATGATTTCGAGAGTGCTTCCCCCGAAAGAAATGGCAGAGACGGTCGCACAGACAATCGCCCTTGACGTTGCCAATACGCTTTGCCCGCCCACCGTTCTGAGCGTTTCCGGCGGAATCATAGAAATCCCCGTCCAAGGCGTATCCGTAGGAACGGTCGTCGATGTCGTCAGCGGAAACAGCCTTGTCGCTGAAATCATCGTGTACGAAATGAACATGGGCGTTGCACGGTGCAAGGTCGATCCCAAAGGCGCGTATACAGGCGCGGCCATACAAGAAGGTATGTCCGTCAAAGCCACGACAAAGAACGGCAAAAAGGCTTTGAAGAACATAAACAAAGCGAAAAAATAAAGGTAATAGGAGTTTTATATGAAGAAAACAGCGATGTTGTTTGCCGCCGCGCTGACTACGGCGGTGCTTGTAACGGGATGCCAAACGGCAGTTCCCATATCCTACACAGAGCCAGCACGGCTGGACATGAGAGGAATCAGCAAAATCGGCATTATTTCCAATGATTCCGAAACAGCGGCAGAAATCTCAACGGCACTGACCGGCACCGGGCTGTACAGTATTGCCACCTCGGCAGAAATCAGCGAAGTGCAACAGTGGCTGCGGCTGCAAAGGCTTTTGCGCGACGCTACAGAAACAAACGCCGCGAGCATGGTGAAAGCCTACGATGCCAACGCAATGGCAGCGAACGAAACCTACAAAGGAAAAGCCGTCAAAATCTCCGGCACGGTCACGGAAATCCAGGAACGCGCTATCCGGCTCGGCGTGGGCAACGATTCGGTCGATGTATACATTGAAAGATCAGAGGTCAAGAAAGCCGCCACGCTGAGCAAAGGCAGCGCAGTGGACTTGGTGGGCGTCTGCTACGGACTTGACAAGCCCGACTCAAGGGACATGGGCGAACTGTTCAGCATTCTGGGCGGCGGAAAACATGTCAACGTGGCGAACGCATTGTTCGTCGCCTCTGAATACACGGGATCAGTTGACGCATTGCTTACGCTGAAGACGGACGGCTCGACAAACATTGAGACCGAAAAAAAGAAAGAAGCAGCGAAAAAATCAGACGGCACCATCCTCAAAGATGCCGCCGGAAATACCGTTTACAAAATGGTCGAATACTATACCAAAGTTGCAACGGTAAATATTGATTATGAACTTATCCGTATACGCACCGGGGCATCTGTCGGCAGGGGCACTGCAACATCGGGGAAGACCGCCGGTATGTCGAATACGGACCGGTCAAAACTGCCGACCGACACGTCGGTCATCGCTTCCGCAAGAGGCAAAACGGTTAAGAAAATCATCAGCGACATGGTGCCCACCAAGCGCACACTTTCGCTGAAGCTCGCAAAGACCGACAGCACCGACCCGAACGTCAAGACTGCGATGAACGAGGCGAAAAAACTGGCCAGCGCAAAAGATTATGCGAACGCCGCGGCCGCTTACGGCAAGATTTACGCACAGTCAAAGGAGTTTGCGGCAGGCTACAATCAGGCGGTGATGACGGAAGTGGCAGAAGGTACGGACAAGGCGGTCGTCCTCATGGAAGCAGTCGCAAAAAGCAGCAACAACCAGGAAGCTTGGTCTATGCTGAATGAAATGCGGCAACGCAACTCGGCAAACCAGCGGGCTGCCGAACAGATGCAGAGATAACAGAAACGGCGCGGCAGAATTATGTGCAGGACTGGATTAAAACGGATACGACGATACGCGCAGAAAGCGGCAACAGTTGCCGCACTGTGCGCCGCCATACTCACGGCAGGATGCAATGTCACAATCCAATCCGACACTGATTCTGATGCGCTGCATTCGCTTACAAAACTGAAAGCCGCGCTGGAAAGTGCCGAGGGCGGAGCAAGCCCGGACGATCCCGTTGACATTGCGTTTGACGGAAAAGAAACGGCATCGGCAGTATACGCCGTTTTGGCAGAGGCGGGAAAGTACGTCAATCTTGACCTTTCGGAAAGTTCCGTCACGGGCTTCGTTTCGTCACCATATCTGACCGGCTCGGCAATGATTGTCTCGCTTATCCTGCCGGACGACCTTGCCCAAATCGGCGACGAGGCGTTCGCAGGATGGAGACAATTACGGTCTATTTCCATTCCGAATTCCGTCACGGCAATTGGCGACTACGCATTCTATTACTGCACATCGCTTGAGAACATCACAATCCCGGATTTTGTCATGACAATCGGCGAGTATGCGTTCCATAACTGCACGCTGATTGACAGCATAACCATTCCCGCAATCGTGGAATACATCGACAGAGACGCATTTTCGTCTTGCGCCAACCTCGGCAGCGTTACGTTCAAAGGAGACGGCACGTGCATTGCCGACAACACCGTATTTCCCGGCGGCGCAAAGTTCCGTGAGGCGGCAATGCGTTCGGGAAATCCCGGAGTCGGTTCGTATATGGCGGCGCGGGGCGTGTACCTGCGTAGCGGAACGGAATGGATTAGAACATAAGTAAAAAACAGCGGTTCGTCGGAATCGCTGAAAAAAACAACATGACCGAAAAGGTCGAAAGGAGCATTTCATGCAAAAATTATGGAAGAAACTGGCGGTCACTGTGGCGACTGTCTGCTTGGCAACGGGGGGGCTTTGTCTCATCGGGTGCGGTGACAATACAAAAAGCGGCACGGTATACAAGTATGAAGCCACTTCGTACACCGACACCTACAACCTGTATGACGACGGATCGTATGAGCGGATTTATGAAGGCACTGAATACTACGGAACGGTAGTATTAGAGATAGGTACATACAAAGCAAATGGATCGTCCCTCTCTTTTACAGGAACAAATGCCCTTGGAGATGGAGAACAGTGGCCAAGCGGAATAGTTAAGTATTATTTGATTTCTAATCCATACAACGGCAGTTTAAATACTAATCTCTCTATCAGCGGCAGAACATACACAAAACACGGAAGCATCACAAAAACGAGTAATTAAAGGAAGTGCGCCACGGCATCTGCCGTGGCGCTTTTTCTCACCCATCACATCTTCGGCATTGGCGCGGTGTAGAAGCCGAGTTTGTGGAAGTCGTACCAGCCTTTGATTTGTGCTTCGGGCGCGACGGACAGGGCGCGCAAAATTTCCTGCGCGAATTCAAGCGCGGCCGTTCCGTTTGCCGTGACGATGTTCTTGTCCGAAACGGCCTGCCTGGGGACAAAGCCGCGCTCGTTGGTGTAGGCGGGCTGCTGTTTTAGTTCGTTCAGGTCGTTCGCCGTATGCCTCGCGCCGTTCAGTGCGCCGACCGAGCCAAGAAACCTGCATGCGTCGCAGATTGCGCCCAGCACTTTGCCGCGCTTGACGCAGCCATCGATGAGCGGCTTGAGTTGCAGCGCGCTTTCATTGCGCCACGACATTCCGCCGATAAGGATGAGGGCATCGTAGTCGGACGGAACGCCTTGCACGTCGTAATCGGGCAGGCACTTGATGCTGCCGATTGACGTTACGGCGTTTTTCGTAAGCGACACGGTTTTGTTCTCAAACGCGCCGCCGCCGAGCATATTCACCGCAGACGAAACGTAGGCAAGCTCCCAGTCCGCCCATTGCTCCAGAATGACATACAGTATCTTTTTCATTGCGTTTCCTCCGTTGCATTGGAATTTATATCACTTCTCTTGTCTGATAACACTGAATACAGTACTCTTACAGATTAACAAATCTATTTTGCATAAATACTTATGCATTAAAACTAATTAAGTTTTATTTGAGCCGCACCTGCTATGAGTTTTAGCTCAAATACTTTCTTACCGTCGCTTTCGGATTCTTAAATATTGAGCTTGGATTCTTATAACCATAGAGTTTTGCATTAAAATCATTTTCTTTACGATAGATTTCATTCATCAATGCAGCAAGATGCATCCAGCCGTCTATTCCGGCATTTGCATTTATAATGTCTTTGGCAATATTTATTAAATGTGAGCGTCTTTCTTTGATTTCATCATTATTTGCTTGATGTTCTTCTTTGTTTTTTTCCTTTTCTTGCACTTTTGTTTTTAACAAATCATCTATAGCTATAAATCTGTCACATGCATTTCTAAATGAAGTCGGTGTTTTCTGTTCGCCGGCACCAATAACTACTAAATTATCATTTCTAAAGCGCATTGCTAAATTTGTAAAATCACTATCGCTTGTCGCAAGGCAAAAGCAATCTACTTTCCCTTGATAAAGGATATCCATTGCGTCAATTATCATTTTTGAATCAGTAGCATTTTTTCCTTTTGTAAATGCTACTTGTTGTATTTGTTCAATAGAATGATCTAATAAAACTTGTTTCCAACCATTAGCTTTTGGATTAGTAAAATCCCCATATAAACGCCTATATGTAACTTTTCCATATTGACTTAATTCATCCAATATTATTGAAAAGTAGTCACTTGAAATATTGTCAGAATCAATGAGCAAGGCAATGATTTTATCTTTAATTTCCATAAAGCGGGTCTCCTAGATATTTGGTTTCTGTTTACTATGATTTAAATGGTAATTGAGGTCAAGTGCCTTTTGCTTTGCTATTGTCTGGCGAAAACATAGCCAAGTTCGCTTGCGGCCACTTCGTAGGATCCCATTGATTTGGGTTGCCGTGTTCCGCCATAAAACTGCGGGCAAACTCGTAGATTTTCATTATCTTAAAAAATCGTTTTCTGTCTCTTCCCCCAAAGACAACTGCTCTTCACACCCAAATTAGGTTCTCATTGTACGAAAAGGATTTTCCTTTTAATTATAATAATTATAATATTTTAATCTATAAAAAAATAAGAGCTACGGTTTTGCCATAGCCCTGCTCTTCTCAATATTTCATTTTTTACTTTGGAACGCTAAATTGAAATTTATCGTTATGCTTTAATGGAATTTTTCGGGCTCGAGTTGTTTGATAACCCGTGCGGGGTTTCCTGCAACAATGGTATTCGGCGCAACGTCTTTCGTTACCACACTACCCGCACCAACTATTGCATTTTCACCAATCGTTACGCCCGGCAGTATGATTGCGCCTGCGCCTATCCACGCATTCTTTTTGATGCGAACATCTTTAACGGTCAGTACAGCTCTATCGTAGAAATCGTGATTATTCGTAATAATCGACACGTTCATTGCTATCTGCACGTTATCTTCGATATAGATGTGCCCTGCCGACATACACTTAAAGTACGGATTAATAGCCACATTATTTCCAATATGCACATTGTCAGCGATAATGATATAAAACGGACCTGTAATAATGCAGTTTTCTCCAAGCCCACCAACGAAAAGTTCTTTTACCAAGTTGTTATATTCTTCCGTAAGCGGTTGCGCATGATTCAGTTTGAACAGCGTATCCGATGTTCTTTTTATTTGTTCATTACGCTTGTTATCGGGAATTCTCAAATCAATTCTCTTTTCTTCCATTTGTTTTATATTCTCCACTAAATTGAATTTTATCGGTACATTCTTTCAAGTTCGTGCTGAATTTCTTCGGCGCGGGCGATTTGTTCGTTGAGATTCCATTTTCCGATATTCTTTCCGTCCTTCAAAAACATCGAGCCGCATTGATGAAAATAAAATTCGATATTCCTTTCTTTGGCTTCAAGATACAGATTTTTTACCCATTCAAACTCAATGGGGCGCACGTCCGCTTTTGGTGCCATTTCGCCACCGACGTTCACGCATTTAATCAGCCCCGTATCAAGATATTTTCCCAAAGAAATCGGTCCGATGAGTGGCGAGCAAAAAACTTCCCTGTGCTTGACAGGTGCTTCCAAAAAATGTTTCAGCCTGAAATCCGCCATTTCTTGATTTTCAATGGAAATGCTCATATAGACGTGTTCCCAGCCTTCGCCCCAGTCGGGAGGAACGCAAGATTTTATTCTTTCGGGGCGTTTGGTCGTGAGCACGAATTTGCAGTCCTTTCTTCTTCGGATAAAATCCCAGCAACCGTCTCGCCATGCGTCGGCTTCTTCGATAAAGAAATCCGAAGAAAAACACAACTTCACCAAAGAGTGCGGCGGACAATCTTTGTCCTTCAGTTCGTAGGTGGTTTTGCCCTTTTCGATTTTTGCGGTGTCTCTGCCGTATCTTTTGTCCATTTTGTACACAAAACAATTTTTACAGCCCGGGCTTACCTTTTTGCACCCGTGCCACGGATTCCACGGTATGGCTTTTTTGATTTCGTCATTTTGCATAATCACACCTCGTAATTATTACGCTCAATAATTTTGTTTGCTTTCTCCGCAATGGCTACCAAAGCGTTAAATTCGTTTCGCCCCAGCTCTTTTTTCAGAACGTCAAGTTTGTTTTTTAAATCTGACTTTGCCTCTTGCACAAGGGTTTTCGCCTTTTCGGTCGGCAGAATGTAGTAGGCGCGTTTGTCCTGCGGCGACGGACTTCTGATGATATACCCGTTTTTTTCAAGCGAAGTGATATGCGCCGTTATCATCGGCTTTGACACTTTCAGCATTTCCGCCAGCATAACGGGCGTATGCGGACCTGCCGTTTCGGAAATGATATTAAGAACGCCCATTTCGCTTGGACGGACGGGAAGTCCTTTTTTTAATCCCATATAGTTTTTACAGAAAACGGATAGCACCGCGTTCGCAAAAAAATATTTATCCATGTTATTTCCGCCAACTAATTCATATATATTAACTAGTTTAGTTCATCTGCATTAACTTGTCAAGCATATAAGCCTCTGATTTTTTCGCTACAGAATCTATCGTACTTGTTTTTCCATCACATAATTCGTTAAGGCGATTCCATTCCTAATAACTTGTTGCTCTTTGACAGCCTTAAAACCTCTTTGCTCGAAAAAGGGTTTCGCAGTTATGGATGCGTGAGTGACGATTTTATCCGCCGCGACAACCTGTTCCAACTTGTCGCAGATCGCCGTCGCAATGCCGCGCCGCTGATAGTCCTTATGCACATAGAGCCTGTCAAGATACCCCGATTTGTCAATGTCGCCGAATCCGACGATACCATTATTTTCAACTGCGACAACGGCATAATGCGCGGAAAGCGATTTGTTCCATTCTGCCAAGTCGATTTTGCCCGTAGCCCATGCATGTAGTTGTTCTTTCGTGTAGTCTTTGGCGTTTACCGTATGGACGGTATGATAGAACAAGTTCGCCACATCCTCGCAGTCTGTCGGCTCATAGTGCCTGATAATCATTTCCCCCTCCGATTCCTCCGCCAAATTGCAATTCACCGTTCAAACGGCTTGTTGAAAGAGCCGATTTCAATCAGGTTGCCTTCGGGGTCGGCGATGTAGCATGTCCGCTGTCCCCACGGTTCGGTCGTGGGCGCAAGCACGGGAGTCGCGCCTTTGCCGACGGCTTCGGCAAAACGCTTGTCAACTTCTTCAAAGGTGTCCACATACAGCGCGATTTCAAAGTGCCCGTTGAGGCCGCTTGCATACGCATATTTTCGGTTCGTCATGCCTTCAAAATTCTTTCTTTCGTACAGCATGAACAGCGTGCCGTCCTTTATCAGATACACGTTGACGGCATCTTCGCTTTCCTTAATCTCAAATCCCAATACGTCCCGGTAAAACCGAATCATTTTCGCCATGTCGTTCACGAACAGGCCGAATCCATCAAGTCTCATAGTTTCTCCTGTTTTCAGCAATTCAAAAGTTTCAACTTGAATTGCCGATTTAAACTTCCGTCAAATTATTGTCTGCCTTTGTATTCGCATTTGATTGCGTCTATCGTTTTTCCGCCGATGCCGAAATTCTTGTCGGGCAGCTCGGTGATTGTCGTCGTAAAAAATTCCGGCGGAATGTGCATTATTTCCGATGACACTTCCGTCAGGCGTTTTATCAGCAGCGTTTTTTGCTCGTCGGTGAGCGCGCCGCTTTCGATTTTTATGTAAGGCATGTTGTCCTCCTTTTCCCATTCCGCATTCCGATTTTTCGCGCGGTCATTGTCCTTTGTAGGAGTCAAACCGGCATTGTTCGTACACGCGCGTACCAAGAATCGTAATCGCCTGTTTCGGGCAATGCGCAAAACATCGGTAGCACATCGTGCATTTATTTTGATAGATTACCCTGTCTTCTATTTTTATGTTCGCCATCGGGCAGAGTGATACGCACAAGCCGCATTTGACGCATTTGTTTTCGTCCGTCCTGATTTTGGTGTAATAACGCTTCGTTTTTCCGCCGAAATACAGCCGCTGTCCGAACAGCCCTGCGATGCGGCAGAAAAAATGCAGTCCGTCTTTCGGATATGCGCCGCCCTTTATGCTGTTTATGGCCGCGTCCATTTTGTGTTCGGCTTCCGCTATTATTTTGCGGTTTTCGTCGAGCGGCTTTTTCAGCAACTTCACGTCCCCGATGCAGTCGGGCATTTTGAGATGCAGCCCGCCCAAAATTTCCGCGCCGCATTTTTTGAACAGACGGGCCGAGCACCCCGCGCCGTCGCCACTGAACAAGCCCATGGTCGCAATGACAAAAATTTTCTTGCCGCGCCACAATCCGGCATTGCTCACGATAAAGTCCCGGACGATTTTCGGCACGTTGGAATAATAGACGGGGTAGGCAAAAACGATTTCGTCGCTTGATTGTACGGCGGCAATTGCCCCGTCGCTTTCAATCGCGTAGGCCGAGCCGCCGCCGAGCCGATGCACTACATATTCGACACAATATTTTGTGTTTCCCGTTCCGCTGAAATAAACGCCAATCATACCGCACTCCTTCCAACATTTCTCCCGTCCGGGGGATTTATGTTATCCACCATTCGGGCGTTATGTCGCCGAGCCGTATGGTGCGCCCGCCCGCATAGTCGAGCATAATCTCGATGTCCTTGTATTTTCCGTCCGGCATAAGCTGAACCATAAGTTCGCGGCATGCGCCGCACGGTGCGCCGTTCGAGCCGTCGGGCATCACGCAAAGCACTTTGTCGATTTCCTGTTCGCCGTTCGTAATCATGTTGAAGATTGCGTTTCTTTCGGCGCAGATTCCGAGCGTCGAGCAGGTGTCGATGCACACGCCCGTGTAAATCTTCCCCGATTTTGAGCGGATTGCCGCAGCCACTTCCCCACACGTGATATATGCCGAAATCCTGCGCGCGTTCAGCACCGCCTTCGCTGCCTCGTACATTTCAGTCCAAACCTTTTCCATAACGAACCTCCCGTTTTTTGCGCCAAATAAAAACGCCGATGCCAATCATCGCGGCAAGCATCGCCAGCGCGACGACGAACGACGTTCTGTTTTGAATCTGCGCGCCCGCGTCCGAATTGACTAGAACGTCCCAACACGCGCCGACTCCCCAAAAGAACGGGAACAGCGCAAAAAGGCTGCGCGTGAAATAAAACGCCGCGACATACATCACGCCGACGAAAAACAGCTTGGCGAATTCCGGCTGAAAGCCCGCGTGGTGCAGGCTGTAGAAAACGGCGGTGAGGAAAATCGCGGGCACAATCCCGAACGCCCGCTCAAGCTCGTGGCGCAGAAATCCGTAGATAAAAACCATCTCGAAAATTCCTGCGACAAAAATATACGTCATCGCATAAAACGAGCCTTGCGTAAAAACGATTGCTTCCGTGTTCTTGCGTATGAACATCGCAAGCAATGCGCCGCCCGCGACCACATTGATCGCAAGGCTCGCGGCAAGCCTATTTTTGTGCAGCCCAAAAACCGCCGGGCTTTGCTTTTTTACGACGACGATATAATACAGCGGCGTGAAAAATCCCAAAAGCACGATCATGAGCGCGTCCCGCAAAA
>CAMWTK010000002.1 GCA_947177175.1 uncultured Treponema sp. | reverse complement strand
GGCAACAAAGCGGAGAAAATGACACTGCTTGCAGGGGCATTTGCGAAGCGACTTGACTTGGGAGCGAGGGGGAGACTTCCCCCGCCCCGACGGCATTACCAGTTGACCGTCCAGCGTTTTTCGGCGGGGAGCGTGAGCAGTTCGCCGAGGGTGAGGCGGGCGGTGGTGGATTTTTTGCCGTCCGGGGCGGCGAGGGTTACGGTGAACGTGCTTTCGGTCAGTTCTTTGGCGAGCGACGGGCCGTACATAGACGCGAGCAGGTCGGTGTATTCGGCGGGGGTGAGGGTTTCGCCGCTGAGCGCGGGAATCATCAGCAGGTCGGCATACGCCTGGGATTCTTCGTCGGTCATGTCATACAGCGACTGATACTGCGCAGGGCCGAACGCGAGCGCAAGCGATTTTTCGCTCATCGTCAGGATTCCGGCGGCGGCGAGCGCGCTTTGTGAGACGCGGGGAATCGTACCGTGCGCCGCAATGTCCTCGCCGGATGCGGAAGCCGTCACGTTTTGCAAGCCGGTGCGGCGCAACACGGCGGCAAGGTCGTCCGCCGTAAAAAGCGGCGCATTCGCGTCCGCTTCGCCCGCAATCGCGCCCATAATTGAGGTGAGCGTCTGTTCGGCGGTGCGGGAAAATCCTGCCGCAATGGCAAGTTCCGCCGTGTCCGCGCCCGATGCCGTCACCGTAATGCGGGGAGCGCAGGCGGAAAAGACAAAAAGTGCCGCAAGGAGCGGCGCGAAAAAAAATCTTCGGTTTTGGATTGCTTTCATACTTTTAAAGCACATTTGCCAAAGGCATGGTTACGCGCACGCCGGTGGAAAATACCAGCCCGGAGACGATGCTGTTTTTGAGCGACAGAACCGTTCCGTCGGTGTCGTTGAAAAACGTGTAGTGCACGTCCTGCTGAAACGAAACGCGGGTTTTTCCCACTCCGAACGAGGGCGACTGCCAGCACACGCCGAGGATGCCGGGAAAAAACGATGCCTTCACGTCCGTGGCATTTTTGGCGGGCAGTTCGGGTGTGCCGATAGTGATGACCGGCCCGAAAAAAAAGCGGAAATAGTCGCCCAGCGTAAGGCTGACGATGATGGGCAACTGCACCACGCCCATTTTCGCGTTGACGCATATCATCGAGCCGACTCCCGGACGGAATGTGCCGCCGTCGTACATGGCATGGAGCATCGTGCTGCCGCCGCGCGGGCTAATCTGAAAACTGTCTGCCGTAAAGAAATTCCAGTCGAACGTCAGCGATGCGTCAAGGATAATCTTGTGCAGAAAACTGCCGCGCTTGCCCGCGCCGTCTGCCGTGGCGGTATTTGCCGCAACGGAATCTGCTGCTCCTGCGGACGCAGTTTGCGCGGTCGGCTGTGGCGCGGAATCGGATTTTGGGTCAACCATGCGTTCCAGACCGGACGCGGGCAAGAATCTGCCAGTCTGAAAATAATGCGACTTCCAGTAATTTTCCCTGAGCGAAGAAAGGATAACGCCCGTGTTCTGACCGTCGCTCGCCGCGTGGATAAACTGCGCGTTGCCGACGTAAATGCCCACGTGCGAAACAGTGTCGTCACCGGTCGTCTTGAAAAACACGAGGTCGCCGATTTCGCGCTCGGATTCGTCAATAATCGTACAGAACGCATAAATCGCCTTTGTCTGGCGCGGCAGCTGCACACCGATTGACTCGCGCGAACAGGTAAAGACCAAGCCGGAGCAATCGAACGCGTCCGGTCCAATAGCACCGCGCGCATAAGGTTTTCCGATGCATTGTTTGGCATAATCGACGAATTTTGTGCGCCGCGCCGCCGCTTCTTCGGGCGAAACGCTTTCGCCCTGCGCGCAGACTTGCGGAATCAAAATCGTCATAAAAAAAAGGACTATCAAAAAAATCGGAGTCTTTTTCATATCTTCACTATCGGCTAGAAATTTGAGCGAATTAACGCTATATTCCTATTATGAGTGTCTTGCGGACGTTGTGTCAAGTTTTAATCTACACGAGCGTGGGCGGAACGGCGACGGCAATCGACTGGGGAATTTTCGCGTTGCTTACGTTCGTGCTGAACGTGTACTACCTGCTTGCGGCGGCGATCGCGTTCGTCATTTCCACGTTCGCAAACTGGCTTTTGGGTCGGCTCATTCTGTTCCGCAACGCGCCGCGGCGCGATTCGCTTTTGGTCGAACTGATAAAAGTGTATGCGACGACACTTGTCGGTCTGCTGCTCAACCTGCTGATTATGTGGGTCGCCGTGGAACGGTTTGGCCTGCACAAAATGGCGGCAAAAGTGATTGCCACGGGCATCGTGTTTTTTTGGAATTTCTCCGTCCGCAAATTCGTTATCTACAAGATTTGATTACAGCGCGGCAACCGCATCGATGAGCGCGAGCGGCGTGAGCGAAAAATCGTTCTTGAACTGGCGCGAGGCGAGCGTGTGGGCAAGACTGCCGTTTATCGTCGCGTCAAGGGGCGCATAGCCCTGCGCGAGCAACGCGGCGATAAGCCCGGCAAGCACGTCGCCGCTTCCTGCCTTGGCAAGACAGTTTTTTCCCAGCGGATTGACGAACAGCCGGAACGACCCGCCGTCATACTGACCGATCATCGGATTTGCCCCTTTGACCAACAGCACGCAGCCAGGGAACGAACGGCAGAACGATGCTATCAAAGCGGGACGATTTTCCACGCATTCGGCGATGGTGTGGTCGCCCAAGCCGCAATTGCGCAACAGCACCTGCAATTCTTTTGGATGCGGGGTCAGCACGATGCCGGATGTCCGCTCACGCAAGAACGACGCGATAGATTCGTCATACACCGCGTCCGCGTCGATGACGCACGGAATGGAAGCATGCGTGCGCAGCCAGTCAAAATAGGGGCGGGTATGTTCCGCGCTCCTGCCCAACCCCATGCCGAACGCAAGCGCGCTCACGTTTGCGGGAATATCGCTCGCCGTCATCAGCTCAGGGGAGACGCGCGGCACGTCGTCTTTTGTGAACGGCTGACCAAGCCGCACAAGGCTGACCAGACCCGCGCCAAAACGCAACGCCGCCGCGCCCGCAATGCACGACGCGCCGATTTTTTCGCCGCTCGCCACCGCAACATGACCGAAAGTGCCTTTGTTCACAACATTTTTTGGGCGGTGCGGCAGCACGATGTCCGCCGCTTCCAACAACGTCGCCGCCGCGCGGCATGAATCGTCGGGCTGTGCTTCAAACAACGCGCGGCTTATGCCCAAATCTTCGCAGACGATATGCCCCGCAAAATCCTTTGCCACATCGCCATACAGCGACAGTTTGAGCGCGCCCATCGTTACCGTGCAGTCCGCAACGAATGCGCCTTCGGCGACACTGCCGTTTTCCCGCAAACCGGTCGGCACGTCACACGCAATGCGCAGGGCGCGGGCGGCATTTGCTTGTGCGCATAATGCCGCCGTTTTTTCGTCCAAATCGCCGTGAAAGCCGCTGCCGAACAGACAATCGACGATAATTTCCGCGCCCGAAAGAACGCTGTCGGCATTGGCGGCGGAATTGAAATCCATGCATTGCACACCGCAGTTTTTTGCCCGCGCCGCCTGCCTGCGGCACAAATCGCTTTTTGGCGCGGCAACCGCAATGACGACCGGCACAAGCCGCGCGGAATCGGCAAGCGTCTGCCCCGCAAGCCTGCGGGCAAGGGCATAGCCGTCCGCGCCGTTGTTTCCGCCGCCGCACAGCACGGCGACCGTCCGCGCATCAGCCTTTGACGGCGCGTCAAAAATATGCCGCATGACCGCGCGTTCCAATGCGCTTGCGGCGTTTTCCATCATCAGTTCTTCGGTCAAATCGTAGCGTTCGCGGGCAGCCTTGTCCAAAACGCGGGTATCCAAAAAAAGCGGTCGCATACTATCAGTATAGCACGGTCAGCGACGGTGCGGTAGCGTTTTCGTCCGCAAACGGTCGTTGCAGCGGGAATGATTCGTCCCGGTTTTTTCCGACGACACGACAAAGCGTTCCCAATCCGCCGGTTCGGGAATCTCAAAATGCAGCGCGGCGCGGGTGAACGGGTGCGTGAACGCCAACGTGCGGGCATGCAGCGCAAGCCTGCCGAACGGATTTGTCCGCGCCCGGTAATGGTCATCGCCCGCCAGCGGATAGCCTTTGCTCGCCAAATGCGCGCGAATCTGATTTTTCTTTCCCGTGTCGAGCGAAAGCTCAAAAAGCGTGTGCGTTTTTCCCTGCGCGATGACGACGTAGTGCGTTCGTGCGGCAACCGTCCGCGTCTGCTCGCCGCGCTGCGGAACATAGCCGATATGATATGCATTGAACGCAAGCGGCGCGTCAATCAGCCCGCGTTGCGGCAAAAAATCGTGCTGTGCGCGGGGATTTTCTGCCACCGCGCGGTACAATCGCTCCGTCACGAGGGAATGCCAGCCGTCCATCAGTTTTTTCTGCGCCTGCTCGCCGAGCGCGAACATCATAACGCCGCTCGTGTCCCGGTCAAGGCGATGCACGGCAAGCGGACGATGCTTTGCGCTGTACGCGCCTCTTTTGCGCAGAATCGTCTCCAGCATTTGCTGCGCCGTCCGCGAGCGGTTTCCCTCAAACGAGACGCTCAGCAATCCGCTCGGCTTGTTGACCACGACAATCCAATCATCCTGAAAAAGAATGTCCAATTTCTGCATGTTTGCCTCAATAATACACGATTTCAAACGACCCGACGTTCTTGCAGCCGATTTTTTCGTATAGGCGGAGCGCGGCAACGTTGTCTTTTTTGGCGAACAGCACGATGTCTTTTCCCTGCCGGTGCAATGCTTGCGCGACATGGCGCAGCAGTTCCGTGGCATAGCCTTTTTTTCGCTCCGACGGAATCGTGAACACGCCACCGAGCTGCGCGTAACGCTTCCCCTGCGCGTTCGTGCCGCCCTTTGCGACATAGCGACCGTTTTTAACGAGCGCGAAAATCTGCTGAGTGCGCAACGCGCGCAGAAACGCAAGCCGCGTCACGTTCGGATTGCACGGTTCGCCCTCCCAAAAAATTTCTTCGCGCTCATAGGCGATTTGCAGCGGCAGCAATGCGTCGATCATTTCCGGCACACAGCGGACGCAATCGGACGAATCGACCTGTTCTGCCGCGCCGGTTTTCTCCAACAGCGCGTAGGTTTGCTCATGTCGCGTCGTTTTTCCCCACGCCGCCGCAATCGCCTGGCGAATCAGTTCTGTGCCGCTTTCCTCGCCTATAATATTGAACAAGTCGTGATTTTTCTGCCCACGGAAAAATGCCGTCAGCGCGCGCAAAAGTTCCGCCCGCGCGGCGGAATGCGCGTCCGGCAGACAATGAAAAATCTGCCCGCCCGCAGAAAACGAAAACGCGCCGCACGTCCGGCTGCCGTCCATGACCAAAAAACAATCGGCATTCCCGCGCATAATATGGCTGACAAATCCGACCGCCGTTTTTTCATGCGGCAGGACGAACGCAAGGAGCGAATCAGTCTGTTTGGGAGCGCACGGCACGACTGTCATAGCGTTTTCATACCGGGCACGATAGCACGATTCCGCCGTCTCATCCGTTTTTTGCCAGCCTGACGAACGATTCCACTTCGCGCGCGTACATCGCAACGCCGCTTTGCCAGAACGCTTTGTCGGTGATGTCAAATCCGGCTTTTTTGCACAAATCTTCGCAAGTCATGCTACCCGTGTCGGCAAGGAGCGCGGCATACGTGCGGGCAAACGACGCGCCTTCGGCCTGATACCGCGCGAACAATCCCGCCGCAAACAGCTGCCCGAACGCATAGGGAAAATTGTAGAAATCAAGTCCCGTGCTGTAATAATGCGACTTCACCGCCCACATATATTCGTGGCGTTCCGCGCCCAAGCCCGCGCCATAGGACTGTTCCTGCGCCGCGCGCATGAGGCGGCAAAAATCATCGGCAGAAAGTTCGCCCTCAGCGCGCGCGGCAAAAACGCTCCGCTCAAAATAAAACCGGCACAGAATATCCACGAGCACTTGGCTTGCGTCCTGCAAATCCGCGTCCAGCAACGACAAGGCATCCGCTTCCGTCGATTTGGCGAGCATATCCTGCTTGACGATCATTTCCGCAAAGGTCGAAGCCGTTTCGGCAAGCGTCATGGGATAACTGAAAAACGCGGCCGGCTTTCCTTTGAGGCAGCTGAAATGATAGGCGTGACCCAGTTCGTGCGCCAACGTAACGACATCGCTGAACGCGCCCGTAAAATTGGAGAGAATGCGGCTCTGATGTCCCCGCGGAAAATCCTCGTCATACGCGCCGCCCACTTTGCCCGCGCGGACTTCCGCGTCAATCCAGCCTGCCTCAAACGCATGCGCGGCAAAATCGCCCATATCCGCGCTGAACGAACGGTAGCGTTCGATGACGTAATCCCGCGCTTCCGAAAACGACCATGTTTTGCCGAGCGGAGAATCGGGCGCGGCGGTGCCGGTCATCGGGGCGAACAAATCGTAAAACGCCAGGCCTTCGCCGTCTGCGCCCGCCGTTTTGCTTGCGGTCTGTCCGCGCGCCCGCAAAAACTGCGCCTTTGCGGCAAAATAATTCCGCCACAGCGGCAGGCTGTCTTCTATCGCTCCGACAAGCGCGTCAAGCGTCTGACGGCTCATGCGGCAGGAAGCGAGCGAACGGTCGAGCGCGTTTTCCCAATGGCGGCGTTTGTTGAGCGCAATCGTTTCGCCTTTGAGGTTGTTCAACGCCGCCGCAAGCGCGATTTCGTGCTGACGCAGCAGGGCGATTTCTTTCTGATATGCCGCCTTGCGCGTTTCGGCATCCGGCGAATACGCATCATTGCGCAGTTCGTTGAACGTCTTTCCGTCCGCGCCGTCGCGCAAATTGCTGATAATCTGTTCGTGCAGGCGCCCCCAGGCATCGCCGCCCGTGCGCTGCAACTCGCCCGCGAGCCGCTCTTCGGCACTGCTCATCTGATGCGCCGTTTCGGCAATCGCCTCCTGCAACAAAAATCGCCGGTCGGCAAACTGCGGAAAGCGCGCAAAAAATTCGTCAAGATATTTCTGGTGGGAAAGCAGAATCGACTTGAACGCCAAATCCTGCTGCCGCGCGCGCAATCCCATTTCTTCGATTTTGGCGATGTTGTTCAGGCTCGCCGTGTTCGTCGTATCGACCGAGTAAACGGCATAGGCGTATGCGCTGAGCGTCTGCGAAAGCGCGGAAACCTTGTCGTCTGCCTCCAAAAACGTCGCGAGCCACGCGGAAAAATCGAAATTATCGTTGTGCCGTCGGACAAAATCCTTTGCCGTGTCAAGGAGGCTTTCCAGCGTGTCCATACCGGCCGCGTAATCGGCGACCGCCTGTTTGTATTCGTCGCTAAAAATCGAGGGAAAAATGCTGTCCAAATTCCAGCGGGGAACGGTTGTGTTGCTCATGCGTCCAGTATACCGCAAAGCGGAAAAATATGATACAGTCATCGTATGCGCTCCCGACTCGTCACGTTTTTTGCCGCGCTCTGCCTGTTCCTTGCCGCCGTGGAATATGCCGTTCCCAAGCCGCTGCCGTTTTTGCGCCTGGGGCTGACCAATCTGCCGGTTATCCTTTCGCTGCAAAAAATGCGCCGCCGCGAAACATTGTTGCTCGTGCTGCTCAAAATCGTTGGGCAGGGCATTTTGACCGGGACGATTTTTTCTTACATCTCCGTGTTTTCTGCCGCCGGATCGCTTGCGAGCGCACTGGCAATGCTGACCTTGTACGCCGCCGGAAAACGTGCCGTTTCTGCCGTGGGATTGAGTTTGGCGGGCGCGCTGGCAAACAACCTTGCGCAGCTGACTTTGGCGCGGTGGCTGCTGTTCGGCACGAGCGCGCGTTATATTGCGCCCGTCCTGCTGACAACGGGATTCATTTCCGCCGTATTGCTCGGCATCGTGACCGAACGATTTATGCGCAAAAGCCGTTGGTTCGCGTCATTACCGCAAGCGGCGGCAAACGGAGCGGACGCATGAGCGCAAAAAAACTGTGCATAACGTGGGCAATCGTTTTTCTGCTGATGCTGGCTTCGTTTGTCCGCCGGAAAAAAATCCGCATTTTGCCGTCCCTGCTGCTGACGGTGTGCGTCACTTTTTTTGCGCTGCTGTCTCCGCTGGGAAAAACGCTTACTATCATTCGTTCGTTTAGGATTACGCAAGACGCGCTGTTCATCGGCCTGCAAAAAAGTGCCGTGCTTGTCGGCATGGTGTTTTTCAGTCAAACTATCGTTAGTTATAATATCACGCTTCCCGGCAAGGCAGGACGACTTATTGCCGACGTGCTGTTTTGGTTCAATCAGCTGACCGCGCAGCGCATTTCATTCAAAAAAGGACATATTATCGCGCAAATCGACGAAACGCTGTGCGCCCTGTGGGAGCAGACGACGTAACCCGCCACAGGCACAAAAAAGCGCGGACGAATTGCCCGCGCTTTTTATCAAAGAATGCTATTTGACCTATTTAATGTTGCGCGCACCCTTGAATTTATAAACCGCACCGATGTTAACCGTACTTGCATACGACGTGCCGAAACTCAGCATATAGTCGAACGTAAGCATCAACTGCGGAATCACTTCAAAGCCACAGCCAAGCTTCCAGTTTATATCAAAGCCTGCTTCCGTAGATGACTCTTCTTCAGTATCAATACGATAATAAGGATATGTATTAGTCACACGTGTCACAGGATGTTCTGCTGACATAACAGCAATCGGAATAGAAAAACCGAGTCCCGTATACGGAACGATTTTCTGCACGACAGTCGGGAACGTCTCCGGGAAGTAGAAGTGCCACATCGCCATAACTCCCGGAATGATAACCGCGCCGCTCGCCCAACTATTGCTACCGAAATTCATGTCGAGCTGTGCTTCCGCACCCAAGCCTTTCAAAAACATGTTGTCGCTGTCCGGGGCAAACATAAGCCCGAACGCCGGCATCAAATTGAAAGCACTGATTGCCGTCTCTCCCTCGTATATAGGCACATCCCGACCGGCATAGCCCAAGTCAAGCCGTGCATACATCCCCATTTCTGCGGTGGCAAATGACGCGCACAGCATCACTGCAACTGCCGCAACCGCAGCCTTAAATGTTTTCTTCATTTTATCCTCCTGAACAAAAAACATTGGCAAAAGTATACCACCAATCACCCCCCCCTGTCAAGAGAAAATTCGCTTTTTTTGCATTTTTTTATTATTTTTTTGTAATTTTGGAACGATTTGCAAATTTCCGCGACCGCCTGTATAATAGAAGCGATGCTTTTTATAAGGAGGTTTCCAAAAAGTATGCGATATTTGACGAAAAAACATACCGCCGTTTTGTGCGGCGTGTTTCTGGCGGGCGCGGTCAGTGCCCAGACGTTCTATCCGGCAAACGGCGCGACCGAAGCCGCGTATGACGCGCAGCTGGTGCTGACGTTTGACGCGGAGCCGGAATTAATCCCCGGGTCGTTCATCACGATTTATGACGCGAGCGGCGCGGCGGCAGACACGATTGCCTTTACCGACGACGAACAGGTTTTCGCGGACGGCACAAAAGTCGCCGTCGGAAGCCAGCTTGTGCGCAAGGTAGGAAAATCGGTGTATGTTCAGCCGCATTACGGCAAGCTTGCGCCGGGCGCGACCTATTCCGTGGAAGTTCCGGCGGGCGCAATCAAGGCGGAAGGATTTGACAGCGTGGCAAAAGGCAGCTGGTCGTTCAGCACAAAAGCCGCACCCGCCCCGGCAGCAGACAGCGCGACGATTACCGTCAACAACAGCATGGACGACGCAAACGACGCGCAGTTCCATTCGATTCAGGCGGCGTTGGATTTTGTAAAGGACCGCGAAGGCACGTTCACGATTTCCCTTGCCCCGGCGACCTACTACGAGCTGCTGCACTACAACGGCACGGCAAACATCATCCTGCAAGGGCAAAAAGGCAACAACCGCGGCGACGACACGATTATCACCTATATCAACTGCAACGACATGAACGGCGGACAGGCAACGCGCGTGGTGTTCCTCTTTACGGGCGCAAACCTGACGCTGGAAAACCTGACGATTATCAATCAGGCCGACCCGACCAAAGTGTATCTTTCGAGCCAAAAATACGCGAGCGGAAATGCACAGGCAGAGACGCTGTTCTTCTACCACGGAAAAGGACACACGCTCAACGCATACAATTGTTCGTTCAAAAGCTTGCAGGACACCATGCAGGTAAGCGGAAAATGCTGGTTCTACGACTGCTACATCGAAGGCGATGTCGATTACGTGTGGGGCACGGCAGAAGTCGCGCTGTTTGAGGAATGCGATTTCCACAGCGTCTACAGCCCGCTGAGCCGGAAAGACCACGCCTATATATTTGAGACGCGCGTCGGCACGACCGCCGAGCCGCTGATCAACAAAGGCTTTGTCCTGTACAACAGCCGCGTGGAAGTTGACCAACGGCAGAACGCCTATTATGGCCGACGCGCCACCGCGACCACCTCGGCAAAAATCCCGTACTATGATCAGTGCGCCATTGTCAACGTCGAATTCTACGGAAAGGGAAATATCGGCGAACAGCGGTGGCACGTAGGAAAAGAGCCGCGCGTCATTGACGGCAGCAAACATGTCGGCTGGAAAGAATACAACGTTTCGTTCAAGAAAATCGAAGGCACAAAACCGAACGATACGAGCAAGCGTTACAAAGATGCCGGTGACTTGGACAAAAAGACCTACAAAGCCGAATACGCCAACCGCGACCTGATTATGAACCGCGTCTACAACACTGAGACGGGCGCGTATGAAGCCGACACCGCCGCGCCGTGGGACATCAACCAGCTTGCGCGCGACCGGGGTTATAACGTCAAAAACTTGCCCAAGGCAAAGAAAAAATAATTTTCACGACGCAAAACGAATCTCCGCCTGTCGCACGACGGCGGAGATTTTTTCTGCAATCAGCAGGTACACGTCCGCGCGGGACGTTTCCAACGCGCGCACTTTTTCCAGCATCGCGTAAAACTCCGCCCGGTATTTTTTCTGCGCAAGTTTTTTGAGCGTGGCAGGAATGAGCCGGATATATTTTTTCACGCGCACAAGTGGTATAGAACTATCGTTCGTTAGATGCAACAACGCCGCCAATTCCTCTGTTTTTGTCGCGCAGGCGCAGCATTCCAGCACGGCGGCAATTTTTTTCAGCTGCTGAAAATCAAATGCCGCCAAATCGATGTCATCGGGCAGGGAAAGCGTCAATGCGTCGGTATGATGAAAAACTATCGTTCGTTTGCTATCAACCGAATCAGCGGAATTGCCGTCAATGGCAATGGTCAAACGGTCGTTCGTTAGTATCGTCTGTTTTTCCAGCCGCTCCCGGTTATACCGCCGCCGAAGCAACAACCGTATTTGCCGCTCCAACATCACTTTGTCAATACGCTCACTGCATACCGCAGTCGCCGGGCGCGTCGTGTCGATTACCAAAATGAATTCGATGTCGGTATTTTTCCGGGCATTGCTCTGCTTGCCGCCCCGGTAGACGGTATAATCGCTCGTCACAATCGAAACGAAGCCTTTTTCAAGGCAAATCTGTTTCATCGTCTCAAACGGAATAATGCCGTCGCTCGAGTAGCTCACCAAAATGCGCTTGGCGCGGATATGGCGCACCAAATCGCGGAACGCCTCGGTCGCCGTCTTTTTTGAGCAATAAGGCGAGCGCGTGTTCGTCCAGTCGGCGCGGATTGCGGCTTTGTTCGCAAGCACACCGTGTTCGTCCAATTGTACGGGCGCGGGAATTTTATCCCAGACGGCAATCGTATTGAGCAGATGATAATTGCTGCCGTACTGGTGCTGATTATACGGCGGATCGAGATAGGCAACGTCGAGCGCGGGAAGCGTGCGGACAAGCGCGTTCGCGTCCTGCCGGAATACGTGCACGGGCGCGGCGGAATCAATCAGCACGGGCGGATGCAGGGCAATCGGCGCGAGAATGCGCGAAAGCGCGTCTTTTCCGTGCCCGCCGAATCCCTTGTGAAACGCCTTGAACACGCCCGACGTGTTGGTATGCGTCGCCGCCTCGTACAGCAACAGCGCAATCAGGCAGTGGCGGCGCGGATCGTCCTTGTCGGGAAAATGCTGTTCGATATAATTGCGGATTTTGTCGAGCGCGAGCGCGTTCCGGCGTGTGTAAAAAAGTCGTTCCGTCCGAAAATCGACCTGGGAAATATCATCGTTTTTGGGCGCAAAATACCGCGCGATATATTGGTCGTCGTCGGGCGGGTCGGGCAGCGCGTTGATATGGTCGATGAGTGCCTGAAAATGCTCCGCGCCATTGAACAGCGTCTGCCATTCGCTTTTGTCCAGCGCGACGAACCCTCGGGAAAGCGTTTCGGCATACGGCTCCCAGTCGTTGGCGTACACGGCAAACCCGAGCGACTTTGCGAACCGCGAGACCACGCCGCTGCCGCTGAACAAATCGGCAAACGTCGCGCCCGCGTCAATCGTAATGCCGGACTGCTCAAGCGCGGCATAAATAAGCGAAAGCAGCCGACGCTTGTTGCCGATGTATGCGATAATTTGCTTTGTCAGATACGGGGTGTCAAACTGCATGCTCTGCCGAAATTCTACGATAATTACAGAAATTCTATCAGCAGAATTCGCCAATGTCAATGCGCTTTCGTTCGCTTGACAGACCCCGCCCGTCTTTGTATCATTTTTTGGTAACCCGCTATGCATGAAGCAACCACGGACATGACTGTCGGGGCGATTCGTCCGCTCATTCTCAAACTCGCGCTGCCGCTCGTTGCGGGCAATTTGTTCCAGCAATTGTACAATATGGTTGACTGCGTAATCGTGGGAAATTACGTCGGCAAAGAGGCGCTGGCGGCGATTGGCGCGACAAGCTCGCTCATCAACGCGATTATCGGGTTTTTCATGGGGCTTGCGGCGGGCGGAAGCGTCGTCATTTCGCAGTATTTTGGCGCACACAACACGGAATACGTCCGTCGCACTTTGCACACGATGATTTTGGGCAGCGTGATTGCGGGCGGATTTTCTATTTTTCTCGGGCAGATTGCCTCGCCGGTCATTCTGCGGCTCGTGGGTACACCCGGCGACGTTTTTTTCATGGCAAACGAATATCTGCAAATTTACTTTTTGGGCGCGCTGTTCCAAATGGTGTACAACGTGGGCGCGGGAATTTTACGCGCGCTCGGAGACGCGACCCGCCCGCTCTATTTTCTGATTGTCTCTTCTGCCGTGAACATCGCGCTCGATTTTCTGTTCGTGGTGGGATTACGGCAGGGCATTGCGGGGGCGGCATACGCGACGATTATTTCGCAGGCGGTTTCCATGGTGCTCGTGCTGTGGGTGATGATTCGCACCGACGAAATCTACAAAATCCGATTCCGCGAGCTGAAAATCCATGCGGATTCGCTGCAGCGTGTGCTGAAACAAGGGCTTCCCGGCGGCATTCAAATGGCGATTACGTCGTTCTCCAACGTGTTCGTGCAGGGATACATCAACCGGTTCGGCTCGGCGTGTATGGCGGGCTGGGCGTGCTTCAACAAAATCGACCAAGTGTCGCTGCTGCCCATCCAAAGCATCGCGCTGAGCGTGACGACATTCGTGGGGCAGAACTATGGCGCACAGAATTTGGCGCGCGTCAAAAAAGGCGTAGCGACCGCACTTCGACTGGGATTCATCTGGAACGCGTTCCTTGTGCTGACGTTTGAGCTGCTGCCCACGCAGATGATTGGAATTTTCAACCGGGATGCAGATGTCCTGTATTATGGCAGATTTTTTCTGCGCGTGGGCGCACCGTTCTACGCTTTCCGCGTGCTGAATCAAATCTACGGCGGCACATTGCGCGGACTCGGCAACGCGCTCACGCCCACGCTGGTCATGCTCTTTTCGTTCGTCGTGTTCCGGCAAATCTACCTCGCCATTACGGCGCATCTTACCGCAAGCTTCATTCCCGTCTCGCTCGTATATCCTGCGGGCTGGTGCTTGAGCGGCACGTTGATGGCAATCATGCATGCGCTGCACAAGAAAAAACACGCATATATTAACGCCTGATTTCTACGTTTCCGTCCTGTGTGCTGTAAAACACGACCGGGCGATGCTTGGTAAAAAATCCCGTCTCCACCACGCCCGGAATGCCGTTGATTGCGTCCTCCATTTTTTCGGGATCGACGGGAATTTGCCACAGGCAGTCCAAAATCTGATTGCCGCAGTCGGTGATGACCGGGCCGCATTTGCGCACGCCTTCGCGCAACGTGCAGGACGCGCCCATGCGCTCCAACGCCGTGATAATGCTCTGCCGCGCCTCGGCAATAATTTCTACCGGGAGCGGAAATTTCGTCCCCAAATTCGGCACGATTTTTGAGCCGTCGGCGACAATCGCGTAATTAGTGGAATTATACGCGACGATTTTTTCGCGCAGGAGCGCCGCACCGCCGCCTTTAATCAGATTGTTCTGCGGGTCAATCGCGTCCGCGCCGTCAATCGTCAAGTCCAAATGCCCGCCGATGCTGCGGTGATTCAGGCTGTACACGGGAATGTCCAAATCCTGGCAATAATTCGCCGTCTGAAAACTCGTGGGCACGGCCTCAATGTCGGTGAGCGTTCCGTCGGCAATGCGTTCGGCAAGCCGTTTGACTGCGGGCAACGCCGTCGAGCCAGTCCCCAAGCCGATTTTCATGCCACTGAAAATCTTTTTTTCCGCAATGAGCGTGTCGATTGCCGTCGTCGCAACCAAAATTTTCTGTTCGTCCTGATTAAGCATTCTCGTATATTTCCTTGTACAGCAGGAACTGCGCGTCGCCCTGATACTGCAACATCGTCAGTCCGTTGCTCACGTTGCACCCGGCTGCCTGCGCCCGCGCCATAACGGGCGTAACGTCGGGCACATAAATAATATCATACAGCAGTTCCGTGCCGTCAAAATCGTAAAAATAAAGCGGGTCGTTGTCCTGATTCGGCGCGCCTTCCGCGCCCATGCCTTTTGACGTAGTTTGCACGATAATGTCGGAATACTCGTGCAGTTTCTCCAGCGATTCTGCGCCCAACGTGGCATAGGCAAATCCGAACTGCTCCGCAATCGCGCGCGCACGGCTGATTGTCCGATTGAACACACACGCCTGCGCGCCCAGTTTTTTTACGGCAAAAGCGACCGCCCGTGACGCGCCGCCCGCGCCGATAATCGCGACTTTTTTGCCGTTCAAATCGGCCAGCCCCGTAAACGCAAGCAACGCCTTGGAAAATCCGGGCGCGTCGGTATTGTAGCCTTTCCATATCCCCCGATCATGCACCACCGTGTTGCACGCGCCGATTTTTTTCACGTCGTCGTCCACTTCGTCAAGCAGCGGGATAATATGCTCCTTGTGCGGAACGGTCACGGAAAATCCTTTTATGCCAATCGCCTTTGCAAAAGCGAATGCATCTTCTACGGTCTCCGACGGAAACGGCGAAAATACCGCGTTCATGCCGTTCGTCTCAAATTTCTTGTTGTGGATTTTCGGGCTTGAGGTCACTTTGAGCGGCCAGCCCGTAATGCCAAACACCGTCGTCTTTTCGTCAAGTTGCCGGAAATGATACACATCATGCAACGTTTTGGGGTCGATATGCCCGATTGTCTGCCCGGACAGGGAAACCATTTTGTCGAGCAATTCCTCGGCCGTCGTATACGTGAGATACGAATGCAAGGTGTGCGCCAGAATGCGCGTCGGAAAACCGAGATTTCCCATGGCGCACACAATCTGCTGCGATTCGGCGAGGGCAGACGCTTCCGCAAACATTTGCGTCACATCGGCGAGCGAATGCGGCATACAGGCGACTTTTGGAATCTCAAAGCCCGTCGTGCGCATGGCATCCAGCTTTTCCGCAAGGTTGCGCACCGGGTTGTGCATATCATGGAACGACCGAATGATTTTCGTACCGAACGCAAGCACGGCATCCTGCAAACTGGGCACATGAAAATCCTCTTCAAAATCGACATACGCGAAATTCTTTTTGGGATTCGTTTCGGCAAAGGCAAGCGCACGGGCAAACAGCATCGTGCGGGACGCTTCGCCCTCGCGGTATTGCCCGCCGTCGCTCACGCGCCGGATTGTCAGAATGCACGGCACATTTATCATCGCCGGAAATTCGCGGATATCCAACCGTTCGGCTTCGTCCAAAAAATCGACGCGCAATTCCGCCACATCGATAAAATGGCTGTAGCGCTCCACCAGTTCCACGTCTTCTGCAAGCGTCCTGCCCGTCAGGCACAGACAAACTAACGGTCGTTCCATGTCAATTCACCTTTACGTGCCGGATTTCGCGTCCTTCAATTGAAAAGACCAATTCTGTTCCGTGCGGAACGGTATATGGAATGGTCACGTTGCCGCCCGTGTGTTTGAGCGTCACCAACGTGTACCGCGCGCCGTCGGCAGGAACGGCATCAAGCGTCATCGTAACAGGGTACGGATATTGCGTCACCGTCTCGGAGAACAGCCCCATGCGCGGGTCGTCCTGCTGCCGCTGTGAAAGCGCGATTTCCACGCCCACGTGCGTATAATTTTTCACGAACGAAGAGTCGAATTCCTGCTGCGCAGTGACCGTTCCCGCACGTTCGTCGCCACTCGCCGTGTGCGCCGTAAAATCGAACACCAGCCGGGAATTGCTGATTTGCGAAAGCACTTCGGCGATGCTTTTGCCCACCAGCTGAGGAACGCGCGTCTGCTCGTATTCCGGCCCGCGGCTCACCACCAGTTGCAGGGTAACCGGCTCGGAAATCATCGTGCCTTCGGGCGGATCTTGTTCCAAAATTGTTCCCGCCTCGCTCGTGTCGGGCTTGTAGACGGGATTTGCCAGTACGATAAGCGGTCGCGCCGACCCCGTGAACATCGTCTGCAATTTGAGGCGCACGTCGTCAACTTTCATGCCCAGGTAACTTTCCACATGGTCAATAATCACGCCGCGGCTAATCGTCAGCGTGACCCGCGTTCCCGCCTTGACGATTGCGCCCGCCCCCGGATTCTGCGCAAGGACTTTTCCCTCGTCGGCAGGGCTGTCCGTGTAGCGCATCTGAATTTTGGGGTAGAGTTCCTTTTCTTCCATTTCCAGCATCGCCGTGCTCCATGATTTGCCTTCCAAATTGGGCACCATCACTTGTTCGGGGGCTTTGACAGACGCAAAGAATACCGCAAGGCAGACCAACAGCATCACGACGAACGCCGCGAGCACCGTCAGCGGAAGCATTTTTCCGTTTGCCTGCAACGACTGCATTGTCTCCGTAAAACTGACGCGGCACTTCTTCAACGAAAAATGCTTGATCGAATCTTTTAACGACATACGAAATCCTTTGTGCTACTGTACCACATTTTTGCCCAAGAGACTAGCCCAACACCGAACCGACGATTCCGCGCGCGCCGTTCATAAACGACGCATAATCCATCGCCTTTTTCGCCTGCCACTGCAATTCCGTCACCACCAACACCGAACCGCCCCCGCACGCAACCTCAATGCCGACCGACTTTCGGTAGGGAAGCACCGTTCCCGCAGGCGCGTCCGTTTTTTCCGTGCCGACTTTTGCCGTGAGAATCAGCAAATTCGTGCCGTCGCGCACCGTAAAACAAAGCGGAAACGGCGTGTAGGCGCGGATTTTTCGTTCGATGTGTTCCGCCGGCTGATGCCAGTCGATGCGACCGTCCTCTTTTTTGAAAAATCCCGTGTAACTCGCCGCGCCGGATTGCGGCGTTCCTTGCGGAATAACGAACGGTCGTTCGTCGCACGAATTGTCCGCCGCCACCACAATCGAGCGCAGAACGCCGTCCAGCAATGCCGTTCCCTCATCAATCACCACGCTGTGCGAGCCGTCGCCGTCCATCAGGCTTTTCGTCGTCTCCGTGCCGTCAAGCGCGACCGTCGTCCGTGCCAGAATGTCGCCCTCGTCCGTCTTGAGCGCGAGTTTTTGCACACTGATTCCCAGCTCGCGATCGCCGTTCAGAATTGCCGCCGGAACGGGCGTACAGCCGCGGTATTTTGGCAGCGCGCTCGGATGCAAGTTGATGCCGCCAAGCGGAAACATCGACAGGAATTTTTCGCCAAAAATGCGACCAAAGTCAAAGCAAACCAAAAGGTCGCAGCCGAGCGGCGACAAAGCCGCGCGCGCCTCGGACGTGAGATGGTCAAACGCAAACACGGGAATGCCGAGCGATTGCGCTGCGCGCGCCACTTCCGTGGGAATCAATTCCTTGTGCCGTCCCCGGCTGCTCGGCGGATTGGTCAGCACGGCGGAAATCTCGTAGCCGTTTTTTTTGCCCCGCTCGGCAAGATTTTTTAAAACAATGCCCGAAGCCAACGGGCTGCCCGCATACAAAATTCGCAATGGTCGCATGAATCAGTATAGCACGGATGCCCGTTGTTTTCCACCGCAAAGAAAGTCCGGGTCAGCGCACGGACGAAAGCAGTTTTTCTGCCGCCGCGCGGTTTTCTGCGCTCGTGCCCAATCGGTAGAACGTGCCGTCGCGCTCCCACGTGCGCGTGAACGACGATTCCGCATCTTCCGCGCTGATTTCCGCAAACGGCGTTGTCTTGCACTCAATCACCGCGTCCGCATCATTGTACCAGCGCATGACGGAAACGTGCTTTTCCATGTCTTCCATTGTCTCGGACAAAAATGTGCTGTCGCCTTTCGGAAGCCGCACGGAAAAGCCGACTTCCTTGCTCAGTTTTCGGTCGGAAACGCCCGTGCGGAGCTTCATCACGTGCAAGGGCGCGCCCTGCGTCTGGTGCATCCACTGCCACTCCAATTCCGACAGCGTGTCCAAATCTTTCCTGTGCCAATTGCCAAAGGCATGCCCCGCACCGTCTTCCGTCTGAAAGGTGATATGAAAATTGCCATCGGCTTCGGGGTGCAAGTCGCTGCGGAACGTAATCAGGTGCGTGTCAGCGTCATAGACATATTCATAGCCCGCAATGGCAACGCGGTCTTTGAACAGGACGAGCAATTCGCTTTCCGCGCCGGAAAAATCGGCAATGTAGAACTGCTCCGGCTGCACGGCACGACCTTCAACGTGGACGATTGGATCGTCAAACGGCAACGGCTCGGCAAAATCAAGGCGCGTCGTCTGCGGGTCGTAAGAATACGAGCCGGGCGCAAGATGCTTTCTCCGCGCGTGTTTTTTGCCGTCAATCACGACCACGGACGAAATGTCTTTGAACACGCGTACCGTATACACGATGCCGTTTTGGTTCGGCCCCGTATTGACCGGGTACACGTCGCTGGGGCGGGCATGAATGGCGCGCGCAATCAGCACCGACCCCACAAGCACCACGAATGCCGCCACAAACGGCAGCACGTTACGAACAGATTTCATAACAACTCCTTCGCATTCGCGACTGACGCGCAAATGCTGCTTCATTATCAGCAGATTGCGGCGGTTTCTGTATCGGGCGAAAAGATGATTTTGCGGAAAAAGACATCGGCGGAACGGATGATTTTCTGTGCAAAAGCCGTCGCGGGGTTTTAGGGGTGTCCCCTAGGCGAAGGGGGTATGGCGAAATGGCAGTTGAGCCTAGGGGGAAGGCTTTCCCCCTCCCATGTATCGCGCGAGTTCTGCCCGGTTGCGCACCCCGGATTTTTCGTAGATGTGCTGCAAATGCGTTTTGACGGTGGCGACGGAAATGCACAGCGCGTCGGCGGTTTCCTGCGTGGTGCGACCTTGCAAGATGAGCGAGACGACTTCGGTTTCGCGGGCGGAAAAAGGGCTGTGCGCGGGGACGGTTTTTTGGGTGACGGCGCGAAGAATGCAGACAACGCTCGCGAACACCAACACGGCGCACACGCAGGAAGTGACAATCGTAATCGCGTTGACGCTGATGTCCGCAAGCACTGCCGCACTGTACAGGACGATGGGGAAAAACACGGCGACGAACAAATGCGGGCATTGTTTCTGCCGCCGTCCGAGCAACAGCCGCAGCGAAACATACCACAGGCACAGCGTCGCGTACAACTGCAAGGCGGTCAGCAACTCATACACATAAATAAGCGCGTTGGTCGTGAGAAACAGCGTGTTCTGCGCGAGAAAAATCACGAAAAGCGCGACGGCGCACGCCAAGGCGGCAAACAGTTCTGACATGCGCTATGCTTTTTCCGCTTTTTTTGTCTGCTTTGCCGCCAGTTTTGCCGCGATGCTTGCGGCTTTGCGGGCTTTTTCGGCTTCTTTTTTCTGCGCGCGTTCCTGCCGTTTTCTCATCTGCTCAGTCGTCTTTGCGGCAAATTCGGGGTCGCCCCGGTCGATATAAACAATGCCGTCCAAATGGTCGTACTCGTGCTGAATGACCCGCGCGAGCAGACCGTCGGCTTCCAGCGTGAACGGCTTGCCGCGCTCGTTGAGTGCCTGCACGGTGACTTTTGCCGGGCGGGTAATCGTCTCAGAAATGCCGGGAAGCGACAGGCAACCTTCCTCAAAGTCGCACACTTCGTCGCTGGTGGCAATAATCTGCGGATTGACGAACACGCGCCGCACGTCGTCATCGGCGATAATGACGAAAAACCGCTGCGAAATGCCGACCTGCGGCGCGGCAAGCCCCACGCCGTCCGCTTCTGTCATCGTCACGAACATTTCGTCAAACAGCGCGCGCATTTCATCGTTGATTGCTTCCGGGGCGACCGGCTGCGCCTTTTTTCGCAATACGTCCTCGCCCAACTTGTAAATTTTCATATCCGATTCCTATTCAATCCTGATTCTTGCCGCGCGGGCGTGTCCTGCCAAGCCCTCCGCGTCACCCAAAATTCCCGACATCCGCGCCGAATCGACCGCGCCGGAACTGCCTTCCACGGTGCGCAGCGTCGTCACGGTCTTGAGGAACATCCGCACGCTCAAGCCGCCCGTAAACCGCGCGCTCCCCGACGTGGGCAGCGTATGATTCAGCCCGGCGGCATAATCGCCAAAGACTTCCGCGCTCCCGTGCCCGATGAACAGCGAGCCGTAATTATGCACCAACGCCGCTATTTTGTCGCGCTCCGCGCCGTCCGCCATTGCCAGCTCCAGATGTTCGGGTGCTTTGCGGTTGGCAACGTCTGCCGCCTGTTCCAGCGAATCGCACAGAATAATGCGACCGCAATTTTTGATGCTTTCTGCCGCCGTCGCTTTTGTCGGCAAGACGGCAAGCTGTTTTTCGATTTCTTGGGCGACGGCTTGCGCGAGGTCGGCGGAATCGGTCGCAAGGACGGGCTGTGCCACCACGTCGTGCTCTGCCTGCGCGAGCAAATCGGCGGCGACCCAGGCAGGATTTGCCGTCTTGTCCGCAATGATGAACACTTCGGTCGGACCGGCAATCATGTCAATGCCGACCGTGCCGTACACGAGTTTCTTTGCCTCGGCGACGAATTTGTTGCCCGGACCGACAATCACGTCCACGCGCGGAACGGACTGCGTACCGAACGCCATCGCCCCGATTGCCTGCGCCCCGCCACAGGCGAACACCTTAGTCGCGCCGCAGATATATGCCGCCGCCAGAATGCCTTCGTCCGCATACGGCTTGCCGCCAACAAACGGCTTTCCAGGAACGCCTTGCCCTGCCTGTGCGGCGGCTGCCTTGTCATCAGGATGAACGCGCGGCGGCGTACACAATACGATTTCTTTCACGCCGGCGGCGACGGAGGGCGTGACGGTCATCACGACCGTTGACACGAGCGGAAAACGCCCCGCAGGAACATACACGCCCGCGCGGTCAACGGGAATATTTTTCTGCCCCGTGAACACACCCGGCGCAAGCTCCGTCTCAAAATCATCAAACGACTCACGCTGTTTCTGCGCAAACCGAAGCGCAAGGTCGTGGCTGTACTGAATCGCCGCGTACAGGTCAGGATTGTTCTGCCGCAACGAATCGGCGGCGGCTTTGAGTTCTGCCACAGGAATCGCAAGCGTCGCGGGCGCGGCAACGTCAAACCGGGCGGCGTATTCGGCAAGCGCACTGTCCCCCCGCGACCGCACATCGGCAAGCACCGCTTTTACCGTATCTATTGACCCGCCAAAATCGCGCCCGTCAAAAAACGACGGCTCAACCTCGGCATATTTCTGCATCAAAATCATACGCCCACTATACCGATTTTTCCCCGTTTTATCTACCGTCCCGCCGCATCCGCGCGCGTAATTTTGACGAACGGCAAAACGCCGGTGCTTGTCAAAATGAATTTTTGGGCAACGGCGATGTGCTCGTGCGAAGCGGGGGCTTGGGGGCGGATAGCCCCCGGAGAAAGGGTAGCGGACAAGGCAAAGCGCGGAGCGAGTTGCCTTGGGAGCGAGGGGAAGTCTTTCCCCTCCGCACGAATTAGAACTTGGGGTATTTTTCGAAATACGTTTTTGTTTCTTTCGCCACAATGCCGCTCAGAACGATGAGAGAGACGCAGTTCGGAATCGCCATGAGGCCGTTGGTGATGTCGGCAATGGTAAACACGGCGTTGACGGTGAAGTACGGGCCGATTGCGATGGCGAGGATGTACAGGACGCGGTAGATGAGGACAAGCTTCATGCGGCCACCCGTGACATACTCGAGGCATTTTTCGGAGTAGTAGTCCCAGCCCAAAATCGTGGTGAACGCAAAGAACGCAAGGCAGAGCATGAGCAGGAACTGCACGGAAATGCCGTCGCCGCCCAAATCGAACGAAAGCGCGTTTGCGGTCAGCTCCACGCCTTTCCAGCCCGCCTGCTGATACTGCGCAAAAAATGCGGGGTCGGCGAGCGCAAGGACGATGGCAAGCCCGGTCATCGTGCAGACAATCAGCGTGTCGATGACCGTGCCCGTCATGTTGACCAACCCCTGCTCGACCGGCTCGTTCGTCTGCACGGGCGCGGCGGCAATGGGCGCAGAACCGAGTCCCGCCTCGTTGGAGAAAATGCCGCGCGCAATACCTTTCTGCATGGAGTCGGCAATCTGTTTGACCGTCCACCCGACCGCGCCGCCGGCGACTGCCTTAAAGCCGAATGCCGACTTGAAGATAAGCGCGAACGCCGCCGGAATGCGCGTCGCGTTCATAATGATGACGGAAAGCCCCAGGAACACGTAGATAATCGCCATTGCGGGGACAGTTTTTTCCGCCACTTTGGAAATGCGCTGAAGCCCGCCCAAAATGACGAGCGCGGCGCAGACGGTCACCACGATGCCGCCGATGACGGTTGCCCAGGTGTACGCCGTTTCGCCAATCGTAAAGGCGATATGCGCTGAATTGGGGTCAAATGCCATGTTCACGGCGGAGGTGATGCCGTTAATCTGCGTCATCGTGCCGATGCCGAGCAGTCCTGCCAGCACGCCAAAAATGGCGAACAGCATAGCGAGCCATTTCCAGTTCTTGCCCATGCCTTTTTCAATCGTATAGAACGGTCCGCCCAGCACGTGACCGTCCGCCTTTACCTCGCGGTATTTTATGGCGAGCATACATTCGGAAAATTTGGTCGCCGTGCCAAGGATTGCCGCGACCCACATCCAGAACAGCGCGCCCGGTCCGCCCGCCGCGATTGCCGTCGCCACGCCCACGATATTTCCCGTGCCGATCGTCGCGGAAAGTGCCGTGCACAGCGCGGAAAACCCGGAAAGCTCGCCGTGACCTTCGTTTTCCTTAAAAATCGACCTGAACGCCCGCCCCAATTTGGTAAACTGCAAGCCGCGCGCCCGGATCGTCAGAATCAGACCCGTCGCCAAAATCAGCACGATCGTGGGAATTCCCCACACAACGTCGTCAATAGCATTGAGAACAGCATCAAACATTTTTTTCTCCCGGTGAGATGATACTATCGATAGTAGCAAATGAGCGCGATTTTTACAAGGCGTTACCCGCGCAAAATGCCGCTGCCCGCAAGGACGCTGTGCCCGCCGCTCGTCTGCCGCACTTCGATCCGCTGGTCGATTTCGTTGATAACATCCTGCACGTGCGTGATAATGCCGAGCATCTTGCCGTCCTTTTGCAGATTTTTGAGCGCGTTGATCGCCTCGGTCAGCAGGTCGCCGCTCAATGTGCCGAATCCTTCGTCCAAGAAAAGCGAATCCACGCGCACGTTCCTGCTGGCGAATTCAGAAATGCCAAGCGCGAGCGAAAGGCTCACCAAAAATTGCTCGCCGCCGCTCAAATTGGCGACGGAACGCGGCTCGGCAAAATACACGTCCTCAATCTCAAAATCGAGCGACCCGGCGGATTTTTGCCGCATACGGTAGCGGTTCGTAATACCGTACAGATTTTTGTTAGTGAGCGCGAGCAACGAACGGAACGCAAGGCTCTGGACGAACACAGACAAATCCGCGCCGTCGTCCTTGCCCACCCATTTTTTCATTTGCTCCCAGACGGCATATTCTTCTTGCAGCGCGGTATAGTCGCGCAGAATTTCTTCGGCGCGTTTCTCATTTTGCCGGTTCGACTGCAAAGCCGACTTGATTTCGACGAGTTTCTGCTGCAATTCCTCGCGAAGAGCCGAAACTTCGTCCTGTTCTTGCCGCAGCGCGTCTTTTGAGCGCGTCACCTGCGCCGCCGCCTGATAGTCCGCGAACGATTTTTGCGCCTGCGCGAGCGCAGTTTCTGCCTGTGTCTGCCGCGTCTTAAGCGATTCGCTTTTTTTGCTAAGCGCGGAAAATGCTTCGTCGCTCATGCGCGCGCGCGCAAATGCCGCTTCATCCGTAAAACCGTTTGCCGCAAGTTTCTGCACGAACGATTCTTGCGCGGCTTGCAACGTAGTCGCGCGCTCGGCGACGGTTTTTTGCAGCTGGTCTTTCTGCGCCTCAAGCCGCGCTTTTTCTTCTTTTGCTTCCTGCTGATTTTTTTCTGCCTGCGCCGCGCGTTCTTTGAGCCGGGCGATGGCTTCCGTTTTTTCCGTCTCCGCCCGGTCAACGGATTTTTCGCCGAACAGTTGCGCGCGCTCATCATGCAGCGACTGCGTTTCGTGCCGTGCCGCCACAAACGCTTTTTCTGCATCGGCAAGTGTCTCTTTCTGCGCCTGTTCGCCCTGTGCGAGTGCCTGATGCTCGGCAGATTTTTTGGTATGCTCCGCCTCGGCAGAACGGAACGCGTTCGTTTTTTGAGTCCATGCCGATTCGCGCGCGCACAAGTCTGCGACAATCGCGCCGAGCGTCCGCAGTTCTGCCGTCAAATGCCACGGGGCGAGCGCGTCGTTTATCTGCAAAAGCCGCTCCGCAACGTCCGTCCGCGCCGCCGCAAGGTTTTCTTCCGTATGCAGGCATTCGGCTACGGCAGTCTGCAACTGCGATTCTATATGCTGCACGAGCAAACGCGCCTCGTCGCGGCGGGCGTTCAGATTGCCGCTCGTCTGCGCGATTTCTCGCGCCTTGTCCGCGTCGATATGTTCCGCATCCGCCGCCCCGAACAAATCCAACTCGCCCTGCGCCGTGTTTTTATGCGCCGCATGATACACCGACCCGCACACGGGACACGGTTTTCCGACGGTCAGCTCGCGCTGCAACAGCCGCGCAATGAGCACCGCATCGGCAGAAACGAACGCCGCAATTTCCGCGTCGATATCTTCGCTCTCTTTTTGCGCCAAATCAAGCTGACGTTGCAATTCGTCCCGCTTTTTCTGCGCGTCGACTTGCGACTGCGCAGACGTGTCGGCTTTTTTCTGCTGTGCTTCTGCCGCCGTTTTGAGCGTCTCTATTTTTGCGATGACCTGCGGCAACTGCGCGTCGGATTCGTGTTCCGCAAGATACGATTGTGCGTCGGCGCATGACTGACCGAGCGCGGCAATGTCCGCCGCAAGCCGCGCAAGCCGTTCCGTCGTCTGCGTAAGATGTTGTTCCGCCTGCGATTTCCGCTCGGCGGCTTCATGCTGTTTTTTCGTGGCTGCGTCGAGGCGCACGTCAAGCTCGCGCACCTTTTTCCAGACGATTTGCTGTGCCGCCATGTCCTGTTCTTCTGCCGCAAGTTGTTCCGTCGCCTGCGCCGCAAGGCGTTCCGAACTCGCATACGATGCTTCCGCCTGCGCAATGCGGTCAACAAGCGCGTCGATTTTTTTGCCGTCCGCCGCCTGATCCTGCCGCACATTCTGCAACGCAGTGAACGCCGCCTCACAATGCCGCGCCGCCTGTGCGAGCGTCAGCCGTTCTTCGTTCGGCGCAAACGCCGCCCGCTCACGGGTGACCGCCTGAAATTCCGCCATCGCCGCGTCGCGTTCTTTTTGCAGACGTTCCAGCTCATCGTAATAGGCTCGTTCCTTTTGAATCGTACCCAACCGAACGTTCATTTGTTCCAACTGCGCGGAATATTCGGCTTCCTGTTTTTTCGCCGTGTCCAATGCGTCCGGCGAAAGCAACAATGTTTCAACCGATTCTTTTTCGGCTTTTTTGGCGGAGAACGATTTTTTTATCTCGCTGAATTTTGCCGCGATGTTCTTGCCGATTTCGCGATAGCGTTCGGTGCCGGTTAGTTTTTCCAGAATTTCCGCGCGCTCGCGCTCCGAGCTTTTGAGAAACGTGTTGAATTCGCCCTGCGCAAGCATAATCGAACGGCAGAACTGATTGTAATCAAGCTGAATAATCCGCTGCGTCTCTTTTTCCAAATGCGCGCCAGTCGTGCCTGACGAAACGATTTCGCCCGCCGCGTCAAATAACGAACGGTCGTTATTAAAACTATCGTTCGTAAGTTTTTTAATTGCGTACTCGACTTTCTGCAATCGACCCGAAGCCTTTGCCTTTGCGCGCTTCTGCTGAAACTCCGACGCGAACACGCCTTTTTTGCACGAATACATCACCTGCGCCCGGCAGAAACTCGTTCCGCGCGTCATCAGCTCATTGCCGCCTGCGCCATCGTTTATCGTCGCAAGCCGTGGCGTTCGTCCGTACAGCGCAAGCGTAATCGCGTCCAAAATCGTCGTCTTGCCCGCGCCGGTCGGCCCGTGAATGACAAAAATATCGTGACTGCGGGCATAATCGGGGTGGGTAAAATCAATCGTCCACTTTCCGGCGAGCGAATTCAGATTTTCAAATTCCAGTTTGAGAATGCGCATTCACACTTCCTCCGCAACCTGCAAAAAATACGGCAAAAACCGCGCCAGCACGGATTTTGCCTCATCGTCCTGCGGGTCAAGTCCGCTACGGCTCAAAATAAGCTGGGTAAAAATTTCCCGGTCGTCCAGATTTCTGATTTCCACCGCGTCAAACGACGAAAACCCCGCCTCCGAAAAGGCTTTCTCATGCTCATAGATTTTCCAGCTTGCGACCGTCACGTTTTCCGGCAATGCGGCAATGGCTTCTTCCAGAAAATCCTGCGCGTTCACGCCGATTTCTTTTTTGTAGCACAGTTCCAAATAGACGGGCTTTTTGCTTTGGAGCGAGGCGAACGACCGCAACGCCGTCTCAATTTCCGCCAACGTGCCAAGAATGCGCCGATAGACAAATGTCGTCGGGGTTTCGATTTTTTCGATCGTCAGGCGATGCCCCGCGCCGTCCGTCGAAAGATCGCCGCACAGCACAAAATGCGGAATCGTCGTTTCGTCAAATCCCATGACGAACGGCGACCCGGAATATCGCACGGCGGGATTTTTTGCCACCATCGTCGTATAATGAATATGACCAAGCGCGACATAATCCACGGGAGGAAACACGCTTGGCGGCACATTGCCGAGCGTTCCGAGCACGTCGAGCACTTTTACGCCGTCGTCCGTCTTGACGTTGCCCGCCACGTCCGCAAGCCGTCCTTCCAAATCCGCCGCATACAAATGCCCCGTCGCAATAATCGGAATGTTGCGCCCGGCGCGCAGTTTTTCTGCCGCCGCATAGACTTGCTCGTACAATAATGTGTACGCTTTGCCGTACACATCGCCGTCATCGACTTTTTCGGTCAGCAGCGCGCGCAATTCCACTTCGCGCACAAACGGAACTGCCATGCAAATGCCGCACACCGTATCGTCTGCGTCCCACAGCTCAAAGCACATATCGTCTGCCGAAAGATTGTTGATTGAGCCGACCACGTGTATGTGCAGCACTTCAAGCAGCCTTTTTGACGAATCGAGCATGACCGCTGAATCGTGGTTGCCGCCCACAATGACGACATTTTTGCAGCACGTGCCTTTGAGCCATGACAAAAACGTATAATACAGCCGTTGCGATTTTGCCGACGGATTCGCCGTATCAAAAATATCGCCCGCCACAATAAGCGTATCCGCGTTTTTTTCCGTGATTTGATTTTTAAGACACCGCAAAAACGCTTGCGCTTCTTCCTGCCTGTCAATATCATGCATCTGATTTCCCAAATGCCAGTCTGCCGTGTGAATAAACCGCATACGCGCTCCCTGCGGAAAGTATAGCATATTCCGGGCGATTTGAAAGCGAAAACAGACGCTGGCGGGCTTCGAGGCGAACGTTGGATTTAAAAAAGGCTTTGTAAAAAACAAATTTTTTGAAAAAATTTATGACAAGTGCTTGACATACCCCCCCCCTAATATGATAGCATTAAGTAATGTTTTTTTAAGGAGTTGTAACATGAAAAAAACAGCTATTCTTGTTTCGTTGGTTCTTGCCGTGCTCGCGGTGGGATGTACTACTACTCACCCTGGTATTGCAAGTGGAGCCGGAACGGCAAATGCAATCCGCGGCGAATTGACTTGTTCATACCTGTTTGGTGCTTTCCCGATCGGCGATGTTCCTGCTGAATTCACTATCGCCGAAGCAGCAAAACAGGCTAACATCAAGCACATTGCTACGGTCGATTATTCAGAGAAAGGCATTCCCGGTATTTATGTTACCCGCACGATTATCATCACTGGTAACTAAGGGTTAGAATCCAACTCATGTCTGTCAAGCCGAAAAGCGATTGTTTTCGCTGAGTAGGCTTGTTTTTTATCATTTACCATAAATTATGAAGAAAATTATTTTAGTATTATGCGCAGCCGTGGCTTTTGTCTGCGGATCGTGCCAATCAAAACGTACTCCGATCGTCGGCGTGTGGGAAGCAAACGTTACCATGCAGTCAGAACTTGATTCGACGACAAAAATTGTTCCTGCCGCTACGCTCCTCACAAAGCAGCATATCATTTGGACATTCCTCGACGACGAAACATTTACCTGGTTTGTCGAACAGCGCGTAATCGGCGTTTCGTTTACAGAGCCGTTTGAAAACGAATCTGAGTCAAAAGAAGCGTTCATCAAGCAGTTTACCAAAACGCTTTCGTTTTCCGGCTCGTATCATCAGTTTCGGCAGACGTTGTATGTCGCCGTGGAAAAAGCGCAGGAAAAAATCGATGCCGGTTACGTCGATTTTGAGCCGCCGAGCGACCTTGAGCAACGCAATCTTCCGTATGAAATCTTGGTGGGAGACACCTTGATTTTGGACAACATCACCTATCGGCGCGTGATTAAATAGTAACCTAAAATTATATCACCGCCGAATTTCTCACTGGACGACGCGCCGAATCTGCCGTATACTTTTTATCATGCCGAAGTACAGCACATTGGACAAAAAAATCTACGCCGCCGTGCAACGCATTCCGCCGGGAAAAGTCGCGTCATACTCGCAGATTGCCGCGCTCATGGGAAACTGTCATCTGCGCCGCTACGTGGGCAACGTACTGCACAAAAATCCGAGCAACGCTACCACGCCGTGCCATCGCGTCGTAAATGCCAAGGGATTTTGTTCCGGCAGTTTTGCGTTTGGCGGGAGCGAGGTACAACGCAAAAAATTAGAAAGCGAACACGTTTCGTTCGTGGACAATCACGTAAATATGCAAATCCACGCCATTACCGAAGACGATTTTGAGGCAATCCGCGCCGATTTGGAAAATATATTGCCTTATTTACAATCCTAATTCTTTGAACCATTTGTCTACGGCGGCGCACGCTTCGTCTCGTTCGTTCTGTGCGACAGAACCACGCAGTTCAAAGATTTTTTTCACCGTGGCAGTGGCAAACAGCCGCTTAATCGTGTCGTCCGTTTTTGACGAGCCGCTGCCTTCATGCGTGCAGAACGGAACGATTGTCTTGTCATGCAAATCGTGCGATTCAAGGAACGTATAGACCACCATCGGCAAATCGCTGAACCAAATCGGATAGCCGATAAATATAGTATCGTAGGAAGAAACGTCAACGTCTCCGACATACGTAGGACGACTTTTGGCGCGTTTTTCCTGTTTGGCAACTTGGACACACGAACGGTATCGCTTTTGATAGTCTTCTTCCGGGACAATCTCAAATATATTCGCGCCGACTTTCTGCGCAATCATTTTTGCAATGACAGCAGTATTGCCTTCAGTAATTTCGCCCACGCCGTATTGTTCGCCCGTATGCGAAAAATAGACGACCAATGACGTGCCTTGCGCAAACATATTCCCCGCAAAAAACGCGAATATCGCCGCAAGCACTATTGTTTTTCTCATTCCAATGCTCCACTGTGTAAAATCATCATCAGTATATCTTTTCTGAAATGTTTGTATCAAGTCGATAGAATCGCGCCAAACCGAACAATTTTGCGCTATTTCAGTTTGTTGCCGTCGCTGAATGCCTTGCCGACGACTTCGCCAATCGTGCGGTACACCTGAAACGAAGCGTCGTACATAATCGGCTGAAGTTTTGACATGTCAATTTTTCCGTCCGTCAAAATGGCATCGTCTGCTTGCTGCGCGACTATCGTTCCCACGAGCATTTCGCGCTGTTCGTTCCATTCTTTTACGACACATTCAAGCGTCAGCGGATATTCTTCAATTATCGGCGCGTTGATATGTACGCTTTTGTGTACGTGGACGCCCGCTTTTTCGATTTTGTTCACGTCGTTGCCGCTCGCAATGCCAAAATAATCAGAAATGACTACGGTATTTTTCGTTCCGAATGCCACCGTAAACGCGCCCGTCTTTTTCAAATTTTCGGTTGTCTTGTGTTTGGCAAGGTACAGCGTGATTTCCTCATAATCCGACTGAATTCCCCATGCCGCGTTCATCGCGTTCGGCACACCGTTTTCATCATACGTCCCGATAATAAACACGCCTTCCGGCACGATAACCGAATGCTTTGCGTCAAATTCCATCGTTTTTCTCCTCGTGAGTTTTGCGAAAGTATATCACAACCGCTCAATGCCGTCCACAAGGTCAGAGATTATCAATTTGGTGCATTTTTGTCTTATTATAAATTTATATAAATTTTAGTAATAGTAATAATAAGCACGGTGGATTTGTGGAAAACGTGCGTATCTTCTTGCAATACAATACGTTATGAAGCGGAAAACTTTTGTTCTTCAATCCGCAGGTTTTCCGCTTTTCCGCACATCCGAAAGTTTTGCACAGGAAATCTTCATGGTTGGAGCAGGTTTTCCGCTGTTTACTTTTTGTAATCTTTTATGTCGCGGATAAGCTGTTGGATGGTTATGTCGAGCGACGAATCGACTTTTATGGCGTTTTCGATTTTGTCATGCGAATGCATCATCGTGGAATGGTCGCGCCCGCCAAATTCTGAGCCGAGTTCCGGGTACGAATATTCCGTGAGGTTGCGCGCAATGTAAATGGCAATCTGCCGCGGAATGACGAATTTTGTAGAGCGTTTGTTGCTTTTGATGTCTGACAGAGAAATATTGTAATGATTCGCCACCACGCGCTGAATCGTTTCTACCGTGATTGCGCCGGAAAGCGGCTGGCTGAACATATCGCGCAATAATTGTTGGGCAATTTCTATCGTCACGTTTTTTCCGACGAGTTCTGCATAGCCAATCATTTTGGTCAGGCAACTTTCCAAATCGCGCACGTTAGTCTGCACGTTTTTTGCGATAAGGTCGATAACATCGTCCGAAATGCGGATTTTTTGCATTTCCATTTTCTTTTCAAGGATTGCCTTTCGCGTCTCATAATCCGGCGGTTGCAAGTCGATGTTCAGTCCGCGGGAAAAACGTGTGCGCAGGCGTTCTTCAATGCCTTTCATTTCAGTAATCGGTCGGTCGCAGGTAAAAACGAGCTGACAATTTCGGTCGTACAGCGTATTGAACGTGTAAAATAATTCTTCTTGCGTGGAATTTTTTCCCTGCAAAAAATGAATGTCGTCGAGCAAAAGCACGTCCAACTTGCGATATTTGTTTTTGAATTTTTCGGTCGTCTTGGTGCGGATTGATTCGATGAATTCGTTTCCGAACGATTCCGCGCTGACGTAGCAGATTTTGTATGACGTTCCGCTTTCCGCGTACATATAATTGCCTACGGCCTGCATCAAATGCGTTTTTCCCAATCCGACGCCGCCGTAAATCAGAATAGGATTGTACGCTTTGCCCGGATTTTTTGCCGCCGCCTGCGCCGCGTTGAACGCATAAATGCTGTTCTCGCCGGGAATGAAATTGTCGAACGTGTAATCTTCGCGCAATTGCGGATGCTTTTTCTTTTCGGCTGGCTCTGCCTGGGCGGCAGGTTTTGCAGACTTTTCGGTTTTTTTCGACAGTTCGTCTTTCGGTTTTTCGGTTTTCGGCTCGTTCTTGATGATATAGGCAAGTTTTATGTTCTGCCCGACAAGCTCGTAAATTTTCGCTTCGATTTTTTGGATATTTCCTTTTGAGACCATTTGCTGCCACATGAATTCCGATGCGACGGACACGGTGATTTCGGAAATGGTGTCTTTCAGATAATTGACATTAAACCACAGCATGAATTCGCTTTCTTTTCCGGCTTGTCTGTATTCGTCGTGAATTTGGGTCATCGCTTCCGCAAAGACTTCGCGGTAATTTTGTTCGGTCATGCTTACAGTATATCTCACCTTTACTTTTTTCTTCAATATGGATATACTAAAAATATCTTTATCTCTTCTTATTATATAAAAATAATCTTGTTTTTTAGTCGAAAAGGCAAAACGTTTATATTATGTAGGTAAGGGAGTTTTAAAGAATTTTATCTTTCGTGTAAGGAACAAAAAGTGGCTTCATCTTATTCAGCAGGCAATATTCAGGTTTTGAAAGGACTTGAGGCAGTCAAAAAACGCCCCGGCATGTATATCGGCTCGACCGGTCCGCGCGGACTGCATCATTTGGTGTATGAAACCGTCGATAACTGTATTGACGAAGCAATGGCGGGCTTTTGCGACGCGATTACGGTCGCGCTTGAAAAAGATGACATTGTGCGCGTTGAGGACAACGGGCGCGGCATTCCCGTTGACATTCACCCGGACGAAAAAATCAGCGCGCTTGAGCTTGTGCTGACGCGCCTGCACGCGGGCGGAAAATTTGACAAGAACGCGTACAAAGTTTCCGGCGGTCTGCACGGCGTGGGCGTTTCCTGCGTGAACGCGCTTTCGGTGTGGCTTGAGGCGACGGTCAAGCGCGACGGGCATATCTATCGGCAAAAATACGAAAAAGGCATTCCCATGACGAAAGTCGAGATTATCGGCGATTCTTCCGAGCACGGCACGACGATTCGCTGGAAAGCGGACGCTTCGATTTTTACCGAAACGACGACGTATGACTTTGACGTGCTCAAATCGCGCCTGCGTGAGCTGGCATTTTTGAACAGCGGCATTACGATTACGTTCCGCGACGAACGTCTGGAGACTCCCAAGGAAGAAATCCTCAAATTTGAAGGCGGCATCGTCCAGTACGTCAAAGAGATGAATTCCCGCATGAAGAGCAAATTTTTTCTTCCTGCCAATGATCCGATTTTTATCACGGGCGAAAAAGACGGCGTGATTACGGAGCTTGCGTTCCAGTACAATTCCGGCTTTGAAGAGCATATCAACACATACGTGAACGACATCAACACGCGCGACGGCGGTACGCATTTGGAGGGCTTCAAATCCGCGCTCACGTTCGTACTGAACAAGGCATTCGATTCCAACGACAAGCTTAAAAAACGCCTGGACAAGGACGAAAAGCTGACGGGCGATGACGTGCGAGCCGGTATTGTGGCGGTGCTTTCAATGAAAGTTCCTGAGCCTGAATTTGAGGGGCAGACCAAGGAAAAACTGGGCAACACAGAAGTCCGCACGATTGTGGACGCACTCGTCAAGGAAAAGTTGACGATTTTCTTTGAGCAGAATCCCGACATACTCGAAAAAGTGCTGGAAAAAGCGATTGCCGAAGCGTCCGCACGTATTGCCGCGCGCAAGGCAAAAGACGCTACCCGCAAAAAGTCGCTTTCTGACGGATTGGGTCTGCCCGAAAAACTCACCGACTGTTCGCTTAAAGATCCCGAACAGTGCGAAGTGTATCTTGTTGAGGGCGATTCTGCGGGCGGCTCGGCAAAAAAAGGACGCGACCCCCGGACGCAGGCGATTTTGTCGCTGTGGGGAAAAATGCTCAACGTGGAGAAAGTGCGCCCGGAAAAAGTGATGAACAACGACAAGCTTGAGCCGGTCATCGCATCGCTTGGGGCAGGATTCGGCAAGGACTTTAATATCAACAAGTTGCGCTACCATAAAATCATCATTATGGCCGATGCTGACGTTGACGGCTCGCATATCCGCACGTTGCTGCTGACGTTCTTTTTCCGCTATATGCCGCAGTTGATTGAGAACGGATATGTCTACCTTGCCATGCCGCCGCTGTTCCGCGTGCAGCTGGGAAAGAAAGAGCCGGTTTACTGCTATTCCGATGCAGAACGCGATGCCGCGCTGAATGCGTTTGACGAAGAGACGCGGAAAAAAGTCGATGTGCAGCGATACAAAGGCCTCGGCGAAATGGACGGCAAGCAGTTGTGGGAAACGACAATGGATCCCGCGCATCGTAAAATGCGCGTCGTCACCATTCCCGACGCAGAAGCGGCTGACCAGATTTTTTCCGTTTTGCTGGGCGAAGAAGTCGCGCCACGGCGGCAATTTATCGAAGAAAATTCTAGCTATGCGAATTTGGATATTTAGTTCGTCGGTCGGACGAAAAAAAGATTACGGAAACAGGAACACACTATGTTAGAAACAATACAGACAGCCGAAGGCGGCGTGATTATAAAAATTCCGATTGAAACCGAAGTCAAGCAGGCATACATCGACTATTCGATGTCGGTCATCGTGCAACGCGCACTTCCCGATGTGCGCGACGGGCTTAAACCCGTGCACCGGCGCATTATGTATGCCATGGACACGCTTCACCTTGCGAGCAACGGAAAGACCAAAAAATGTGCGACGATTGTCGGTGAAGTGCTTGGTCATTACCATCCGCATGGCGACAGTTCCGTGTATGACGCGCTCGTCCGTCTGGGACAAGATTTTGCGCAGCGGTATACGACGGTCACGGCGCAGGGAAATTTCGGTACGATTGCGGGCGACCCGCCGGCGGCCTACCGCTACACCGAGGCAAAGATGTCCCGCGTCACGGAAGAAATGGTCTCCGACATTTCCAAAAATACCGTGGATATGGTGCGCAACTTTGACGACACGACCGAAGAGCCGAGCGTGCTTCCGTCAAAATTTCCGTTCCTGCTCTGCAACGGCACGACGGGAATTGCCGTCGGTATGTCAACCAATATGCCGACGCACAATCTGCGCGAAGTGGCGGCGGCAATCGCCGCGTACATCGACAATCCCGACCTTTCCATTGACGATTTGATGCAGCACCTCAAAGGACCGGATTTCCCGACGGGCGGCATCATTTACGGGCGCAGCGGTATCAAGAAAGCCTACAAAACGGGGCGTGGCAAAATCACGATTCGCTCAAAGTTCACGATTGAGACGGATCGCCACGGCAGGGAATCTATCGTCTTTACCGAAGTCCCTTATGGCGTGAACACGACCAACATCATCCGCCGGATTAAGGAGCTTATCCGCGACAAGCAAATCGAAGGCATCTCAAACGCGAACGACGAATCGTCCGACCGCTTTGGAATGCGTATCGTGGTGGACTTGAAAAAAGGCGCGATTACGAAATTCGTGCTGAACCAGTTGTTTGCCAAGACCGATTTGCAGTCCAATTTTGGCGTGATAAATCTCGCGCTCGTTCCGCAGGAAAAAGAGGGCGAGCCTCGCTACGACGAGCCGGGAATGCTCACGCTCAAGCAGAATTATCTGAAGCCGGAAGTGCTGAACCTGAAGCAGCTCATACAGCATTTTGTGGATCATCGGGTGGAAGTTATTACCCGGCGTACGATTTACGATTTGAAAGTCGCAAAGCACCGTATGCATATTTTGCAGGCGCTTATTACGGCGATCAATAATATCGATGAAGTCATCAAGATTATCCGCGAAAGTCTGAACACCGAAGCGGCAAAACTCGCGCTTGAAAAACGTTTCGATTTTGACGACGAACAGTCGCAGGCGATTGTGGACATGCAGCTCAAACGCCTCACGCACTTGCAGATTGAAGATTTGCAGAAAGAAATTCGCGAGTTGCAAGTGCTGATTGACCATTTGGAAGATTTGCTCGCGCATAACGAAAAAATCCTCGCAGTCATCAAGGACGAAACGAACGAGCTTGCCGCAAAATATGGCGACGACCGCCGCACCGACATCGTTGCCGATGAAGTCGAAGAAATCAACATGGAGGACATGATAAAAGAAGAAGAAGTCGTCGTTATGATTTCCAAACTCGGTTACATCAAGCGTGTGCCGCTGACTGCGTACAAAAGCCAAAGCCGCGGCGGAAAAGGCAGCCTGAGCGCGAACCTCGTTGCGGACGATTACATCAATCAGATTTTTATAGCAACTACACATTCGTATATTACTTTTATCACGAACGAAGGCAAGGCATATTGGGTCAAAGTGCACGAGATTCCCGAAGCCAGCAGGAACAGCCGTGGCTCGCATATCAAGTCGTTGCTTTCTGTTTCCGCAAACGAAGAGATAACGACAATCGTGACGATGAAAGAATTTAAAGAAGATTTGAATGTCTTTATGGCGACCGCGAACGGCGTTGTCAAAAAAACGCCGATTACCGAATTCGCCAACGCAAAGACGCGCGGTATTGTTGCCATAAAACTTGAGGAAGGCGACCATTTGGTGTCATCGATTATGACGACGGGAAATGACGAACTAATGTTAGTTACCCGTCGCGGTCAGGCATTGCGTATTACCGAAGAAGACGTGCGCCCAATGGGCAGGGCAAGCCGTGGCGTGACGGGCATCCGTCTTTCCAGCGGCGATGAATTGGCCGCCGCAATCTGCGTTAAGTCAAATATGAATGCGCTTGTCATAACAGAAAAAGGATTTGGCAAACGTGTGGACTTTGACGAATATAGCGCGCACGGTCGCGGTACGGGCGGACAGAAAATCTTTGGCAATGTAGAGGACAAAGGCGAAATTATCGGCGCGCTTGCCGTTGCTGACAGCGATGAAGTGGTGTGCATGACGAGCCAAGGCAAGACATTGCGTGTGCAGGCGGATTCTATTTCAAAGCAGGGCAGGGCATCGTCCGGCGTTCGCATTCTTGAAATTGAAGCGCCTGACTATGTGGTCGGCTTGGATCGGGTTGCGAAAGACGATGAAAAATAATATTTTCTGCTGAAAACGTCGCATTTGTCCGTGCAAGCGGACAAGTTGATAAACCGTTTACATACAAACCGAGAAACAGCCGCGCTATTTGTACGGCTGTTTTTTATACTCGATTTTGTTCATGTGGCAAAAAATGTTTCACGTGAAACACTTTGATGATGACAGAATCTGCGCTTGTGGAAAACTTTGGGAAAACTCAATTGAAAATTCGCACAATTTAAAAAGAATTCGTAAATTATTGGTATATAAGCAATTAGCAGAATTTGCGGGTTTTTGACGAAAATACTGTCTGTGGAAAGTCTGTGAATAAATTTCTTCTGATTTTTGCGGAAGTTTTCATGTGCACGAATAAAGAGAAATATTTCACGTGAAACATAGTCCATAGAGAAGTCCTGCCGAAGAATTATATTGACGTGAAATAGCGTACTTTGATAGTATGCCGTATTTTCATAAATTTGTTTCACGTGAAACAATCTTGCTTTGTTCGTGGTTGCTTTTTGAAAATCTTTTAGCGCAATTTCATCCGCAATAGTTTTGAGCCGCGGGCGGGCGACCATAGTTGTTTGCGTTTTTCGGGAAGTGTCGCGATGTCATCGGGGCGGAAGCCAAGACTTTCAAACCAATCGGTCGTTTGGGTGGTCAGAACAAATACGCTGTCTAATGCCAGCCGCTTTGCGCGGGTTATCAGGCAGTCCATGATTTTTGGGCCAATGCCGATATGTGTACAGGTTTCATCTACGGCGACGGCGGCAATTTCTGCTTGTTTGTCGTCATAGATATGAAGTGCTGCACAGGCGCGGATGCCGCCGTCTAATTCATAGACGATGTAATCTTGGTATTGACTTTCCAGTTGATTTTCGGTGCGGGGAAGCAGATAGCCTTTCCTAACGAACGGTTGTATGAGCGTAAGGACGGCTGCAATATCACTGCGTTCCATGGGGCGCAATTTCCCGTAATTGCTGGAATAAATCATCGTGCCAGAGCCCAAATCGCTAAAAATTTCACACGGAATCGTGCCATTAAGTGAGCTGTTCAAAATATGGACGCGGGTAACGCCTTGCATACAGGCTGTTTTTCCCAAACGAACGATAGATAGAATATGTTCGTGCAGTGCTTGTTCGTCGGTATCTAACGAACGGTTGGCTGTTTTGTTCAATGCCAAAAAGTTGTCGAGTTCGTCGATATTCATTGCGGGAATACAGCTTTCGGGCGAAAGTCCGATTCCTGCGGGAAGTGAAAAATAGTCTGCCGAAATTTCTGCGCCGGGAACGAGGAAAAACAGTTTGTCGGCCTGCATTCGGATGGCAATTTGCGTTGCCAGTTGCAGGGAAGAAATATTGTACGGCTTTCCTGAGAGATTCCAGCCAATGCAGGGAAAAATCGGGATGAAGCCGTCGGAAAGCACGGTGCGAATTGCGTCGCTGTCGATTCGGTCGATTTCGCCGGACGTGCCGTAATCAATGCCGTCAATCACGCCTTTTGCCCGGGCGCGAACCCAGTTTCCGATGACGGCGGTTAGGTGTTCTCCGGCGAGGCTTGACATGACGATATTCGACACGTCAAAGGCGGCGGTTTTGATGAGCGGCATTGCGTCGTCGCTCGTAATGCGGCATCCGTTCTTGCGTTCCCAAGAAATGTTGTTTTCCGCAAGGATTTTGTCGATATATTTGTGCGATCCCGGCACGAGCATAACGCGCAATCCGGCTTTGTGAATGAGCGAAATGTCGCGGATATGACTTGCCCACAGCGGCGAATCGATGATGCGGTCGTCGAGGTAGATGACCACTGCCGCGTCCTTAAATCGGTCGATATAACGAATAACGTCGCGGATATGTTTCGCCCGCGTGAAAATTGCCTGTTCTTCCATAAAAGTTACCGTCCGTTTTAAATAATTCTCTTGATTTTTGCAATGTCGGCGGATGTCAGGGCTTCGAGATTTTCAAAAATCTTTTCTGCGTCCCAGTCCCACCATTTCAGATTTAAGAGGTATTTCACCGTTTCTTCGTCGAAGCGCATTTTTACCACGCGGCAGGGATTTCCGACGGCTACCGAATATGGGGGAATGTCTCCTGCAACGGTGGAATTCGCGCCGATTATTGCGCCATCGCCTATGTGAGAGCCTGCCATAACGGTGACGTTCTGGCCTATCCATACGTCGTTTCCCACAACGGTATCGCCTTTAAGAGGAAGTTCTTCCATTTCGGGAGTGCTTTTCTCCCAGCCGCCGCCCATGATATTGAACGGATAGGTGGAAACGCTGTTCATACGATGATTTGCGCCATTCATGACAAATTCAACGCCTCGTGCAATGGCGCAGAATTTGCCGATAAAAAGTTTGTCTCCCACAAAATCGTAGTGATGAGTGACGTGGTTTTCAAAATGTTCGGAATCCACGGGGTCGTCGTAATAGGTGTAGTCGCCCACGATTATGCTGGGTCGTGTGATTGTGTTTTTGATGTAACACACGCTGGGGATATGTTCGTTCGGGTGTACGGCATTGGGGGTTGGTCCGTGCATATATGACTCCTTTAAAAACATTATAAGAATACCGCAAAATGCCATAGGGATTCAAGGCGATAGAAAAGCGCGATTGTTTATGCTATAAATGAACTATGAGGTTTTGAATTTCTATGGGGATTTTCAATTTCTTTAATTTTTGCGATTCTTATCAGAGATAGGCAATTTGATAGATTAATGATGGATGTTGAAGCTTTAAATCAGAAATACAAAGCGGCGTTCTCTGCTGACAGAACGGTCAAGAATCTTGAAAACTATGTCCTCAGCGAAATATACGCTCCTATTGCGGATTATAGGAATGCGGTGGACATTATACGAAAAGAAAAAATCGCGCTCGCCTCGCCGGAACTTATGTCCGTGGAAGCATATCTTTGCTTTACGCAATTATATTGCAAAAGCAAGATGCTCCCAGTCTTGAAGAGATTATCTGACCGTCTTACGCCTGACATGATGGCTATGGTTTTTTATCTGGAGGCACTGAGCTTTTTCGGCAACAAGAAATCTTCCCATGACAAAATAAAAGAATGCCTTGACAAGTCCATCTCATATGATATTCCCTTTGTATCGAATTTCCTTGATCGAGCTGCGATTGAGGAAAATGAGGAACGAAAAAATGAATTGTTGGCGAAGGCTTATAAAAACATCAGGAACATCTGCTCCATAGCCGAATGCAAGACTTTGGATGAGACGTATTTCTTTGATATTGACAACTACATAGATTCAGAGATAAAATGCATTGATTTGAATGAAGTGCAGGCAAGTGTTTTGTTTCCCACGTTTTATCATGTAATGTGACGCAGGCTCATTCACGCCATTCAACGACTTCCGCAAACGGTTTGCGCGATCGTGCGTGGGGAGATTCGTTCGGGTGGCCGATGGCGACGGCGGCAATCAGTTCTCCTCGGTCGCCGAGCCATGCGCACAATTCTTGGTAGGCAAAGAAAATATCACATATCCACAGGCTGCCCAAGCCTTTTTCCGTGGCGGCAAGCAGCAGATTCTGCACAGCTGCGCTCAACGACTGAATATTGCACGTCTCATAGATGCGTTCTTCAGGGGTCAAATCCGCAAGCACACCTTTTCCGAGCGGGTTTACCGCAAGGATGACGACGGGCGCTTGTTCCAAAATCTTGACCGTATATTTTGCGGCTTCGATATATTTTCGGCTTTGCGGTAGGAGCGCATTGCCTGATTCTTCGCGGGCAATGCCCGTGCGGAACGCTTCGAGCATCCCAGTTTTTGCCGCGCCTTGCACCACGACGAATTTCCACGGCTGACGATTTTTTGACGACGGCGCGAGCACGGCATTTTGCAGAATGTCTTCAATGTCCTGCCGATTTACGGGCGTGTCCAAAAAAGCGCGGATGCTCCGCCGGTCATGGATTGCTTGAATCATGCGCCGATACCGTCCAGTTCTTTTTTTGCGGCGAGCAAATCTTCTTTTGCCGCGCGGGCGGCATTTTCCGCCGCATCCGCAATTTCTTTGAGACACAGATTGCCGCTTGCTGCTTTGTCGGCGAGTTCAGGGGCGGTTTTCCATGCGCACAGAATTCCGCGCGAGGAATTGACGACACCGCCCGCTTTGTCGAGCAATGTCGCCGCAATCCGCGCCGCGCCGCCTTGTGCCCCGTAACCGGGAATTAAAAAGAAGATTTCAGGATAGGCATCGCGGAGTGCGCGCGCGTCGCTTTCTTCGGTACAGCCGACGACCGCGCCCACAGGCGAACATGTCTGATCGGGGTACGTTTTTTTAAACGATTTGTTGATGCGCTCCAGTTCTTCGCCCGTTCTATCCAACACGCGCCCGCCCGATTTGAGTTCCTGCTGCTCAATGTCGGTCATGCCGGGATTTGACGTGCGCAACAGGACGAAAATGCCTTTTCCGCCGGTCTCGCCGTTCGGCATACAATAGTCGGTGAACGGCTTGAGCGTGTCAAAGCCCATGTACGGATTCACCGTGATGATGTCGCTTTCAAATTCGCCCGTAAAATGCGCGCGGGCGTATGCCTTTGCCGTGTCCGCAATGTCGCCGCGCTTGATGTCGCTTATGGCAATCAGTCCGGCATCTTTTACCGCGCGGATTGTCTCCGCGTATGCTTTCAGTCCGGCAAGCCCCATCGCCTCGTAATAGGCAATTTGGATTTTGCAGCAGCACGCCGTTTTTTCCGCAGCGACGCGCTTGATGATTTCTTTGTTGTACGCCAGAACCGCATCGGCGGGCGCGTCAAAAATTGACAGCAGCGGCGCGGGCAGATATGACGGGTCAGTGTCCAAGCCCACGCACAGCGGTCCGCGTTCTGCCGCCGCTTCCTGCAATTGTTCCATAAGATGTTTCATACGCATAGTGTAGCAGAATTCTGCCGCGTTGAGAAGCGTTTAGGTTGTGTACGTGCGCTTTACTTTCTGCGTGGTCGTCATTTCAAGCGGTTTTTCGAGCAGCGTGATCTTGCTGATTCGTGCATACGGCTGAAGCGTTTTGTTTACGGCATCGACTGTCGGCTTAATCTGCGCGAGCACGGATTGCGCGGTTTCGTTTCCGGAGCGCTCAATGCCCAGCCGCTTGAAAACATCTTCGCCCGCATAAATAAGTGCCTCGATCTGCTCGCTTTTAGTCGCCGCGTCGGCGATGTAACCCCGCACGGTAATCTGCTCAATATCGGTGTAAAGCTGGAAAGCGTTTTCGATTTCTTCCGGGTAGACGTTTTTGCCGCCTTCGGTCACAATCATGTTTTTCGCGCGCCCCGCAAGCATCAGGTAGCCTTCGTCGTCGAGCCAGCCCAAATCGCCCGTTTTGAACCAGCCGTCTTCGGTAAAGACTTTCGCGGTCTCTTCGGGCAGATTATAATAGCCCTGGAAAACCATCGGGCCTTTGACACACACTTCGCCCACGCCGTCTTCTGCCGGGTCAAGGATTTTCATTTCCATCCACGGGAAAAAATACTGGCCGACGCTTTCAATCTTGAAATGGTCAACAGGATTCAGCGTGATAATCGGGCTTGTCTCGGTCAGACCGTATCCCTGCACAAAATCGATGCCCATTTCATTGTAGACTTTGAACACGCTCGCCGCGAGCGGACCGCCGCCACAAATGGCAATGCGCAGCGAATAAATGTTCGCCTGCTGCAAGACTGCCTTAAACAGCACCTTGCCGATATTCACATGGAAGATTTTTTTGACGGCATAGGACAACGCGAGCAGCGCGCGGATAGCACCGTAGACGACCGCGCCTTTTGCGCGGATGCCTTTCATAATGCCCGCGAGCAGTTTGTTGAACAGCAGCGGCACGCCCAGCAGCATCGTAATCTGCCCTTCCTTGAGTTCTTTCATCAGGCGCGTGACCGCCATGCTCTTGCCGAATACGACTTCCGCGCCCACGGAAATCGCCTCGATAAAAACGGCGAGCATCGTGTATGCGTGATGAATCGGCAGGAGCGCATAGAACACGTCCGTTTCGTACAGCGTCATGCGCGTGGTGGCGATATATGCATCGCTCACCAAATTTTTATGCGTGAGCATGACACCTTTGGGCGTGCCCGTCGTGCCGCTCGTGAACAGGATAACCGCAAGGTCGTTTTCCTTCACGTTGTTGGCGGCAAGCCGCGCCGTCACGACATCGTTCGTTTTGAGGTTGTACGCATACACGTCCGCATGTTTGGGGCTGAGCGAATAGACACGATACGGAAACGGTCGTTCCGTAAAATGGGCGAATTTTTCCTCGTCAACGAACAGGAATTTTGGCTGGGCGGCGTTCAGCAGGTTTTCGGTTTCTGCTGGGGAAAGCGCGTAGTCAATCGGGCAGACCGTCGCGCCCGCGAACATTGCCGCAAGATAAACCGTCGCCCATTCGGGGGAATTCTTTCCCGTCACTGCCACGCGGTCGCCTTTGGTCACGCCGTTCGCGCACAGCCACGCCGCGAGCGTCTGCACACGGGAAAGCACCTGCTCATACGTCAGCGTCTGCTTTGCGCCGCCTTCGCCCTCAAAGTCGGTGAAGCACGGCCGCGTACCGAATCGTTTTGTCGTAATCGTAAACAGTTCCGGCAGCGTCGGCCATTCGCCCGAAAAATCCGCGCCCCGGAAATCGTCCAAAAACGCCCAGGGAAGTTTTTTTGTCTTTGCCATAATCGACCCCCATTGTTGTCTCATTATCGCATAAGTCGGTCGATTTGTAAAACGCGGATTGTTGCAAAATTTGCCGTCCTCAACTATACTTTCGGTATGACCGAACTTTCAAGCAAACAGCAAAAAATACTGGAAAAATCCGCCCACCCGTTGCCCGCGCTGGTACAAATCGGCGGAGCGGGTGTGACCGAAGCGCAGACCGCGCACGTTGCCCGTTGCCTGGCAGACCACGAGCTGATTAAGGTGAAATTCAACGAATTCAAGGACGACAAACACGCGCTCGCCGAACAGCTTGCCGCGCAGACCGACGCGACGCTCGTGCGGATTATCGGAAACGTGGCGATTCTGTATCGCCCGGCAGAAAAGCCCGCCGACCGCCAGTACGAAAAACTGCTGGCAAAACCCGAAAAATAACGAATGCAACGAGTCGAATTGCTCTGCTGAGCGAATTTCCGCAAACACGACAAGCCGAATTCGTCCGCTGACCCAAAAGCGGCAAATTCGGCAGATCGAATTCGTCCGCTGAGCCAAAAACAAGCCATTCGGCAAGCCGAATTCGCTCGCTGACCAAAAAGCAGGCATTTCGGCAAGTCGAATTATTCCGCTGACTGAATTTCCGCCAATACGACGAGCCGAATTCGTCCGCTGACCAAATTTTCGTCACCGCGGCGAATTGCGTTTATCCGCCGGGCGAAAAGCGGGAGTACCGTTATTGCGCTTTGCCCCGGAAATCGGCAATCGTCTTGAGTCCTTTGGCTTTCATCCATGCCGCAATGCCGTCCACAATCTGCGTCATGGCGAGCGGATTGGCAAAGGTCGCCGTGCCCACCTGAATGGCCGCCGCACCTGCGAGCAGGAATTCCACTGCGTCCTGCCAGGTGGCAATGCCGCCCAGCCCCACCACGGGAATGCGCTCGGCTTCGGGCAGCCGGTTGATTGCCTGCACCACGTCGTACACCATGCGCAGGGCAATCGGCTTGACGGCAGGTCCGCTGAATCCCGCGCGAACGTTATCAAACACCGGGCGACCCGTGTTCACGTCTATCGCCATTGCCTGGAACGTGTTTACCAGACTGATAGCATCCGCGCCCGCCGCGCGTACCGCAAGCGCAATGCCGATAAGGTCGGGCGCGTTTGGCGTCAGCTTTACCATGAGCGGCTTTTTGGTCACCGCGCGCACGGCTTTGGTCACGCTTGCCGCCGCGTCGCAGTCCATGCCGAACGACATGCCACCCGCCTTTACGTTGGGGCAGCTGATATTCAGCTCAATCATCGGAACGTCGGTCGCATCCAGCAGCCGCGCACCTTCCACATACGTTTCCAGCGACGAGCCGGAAAGATTCGCAATCGTCACGGGCTTGAGACGGAGCATTGACGGCAGTTCGTGCTGAATGAAATGCTCGATGCCGGGATTTTCCAGCCCGATAGAATTGATGAGACCCGACGGCGTTTCCACAAGGCGAATGCCCGTGTTTCCGCCGCGCGCGTGTAAGGTCAGTCCTTTGGAACAAATGCCGCCCAGTTTTTCCACGTCAAAGACGCTCGCGTATTCAGCACCGTAGCCGAATGTGCCGCTCGCCGCAATAACAGGATTGGCAAACGACACACCCGCAATGTCCACGCGCAAATTCGGTTCTGACGCAAGCGGCGGCAGACAAATCGGCTTGTCCTTGGGCGGCGTAAAATCGAGCACCGCGCCGTCAAAGACGGGACCATCCTTGCAGCAGCGTTTGTTTCCCTGCGTCGTCGCAATCGTGCAGCCCAAACAAGCACCCACGCCACACGCCATGCGGTTTTCCATGCTCAAGTACGAACGGATTCCCGCTTCCGCGCAAATGCCCTGCAAATAGGCGAGCATGGGCATCGGCCCGCATGCGTACAGCACCGTGTAGCCTTTCTGCTTTATCACGTCCGCCGTCAGTGCCGCCGTAATCATGCCGCGTATGCCCGCACTGCCGTCGTCCGTGGTAATCGTCAGCGTTTTTGCCGCAACGTGCTCCAGTCCGTAAGCACCGCTTTTGAAGCTCGCGTAAAAGTCATAGGATTGTTCGGGCAGGGTCGTCGCAAATCCTGCCACGGGAGCAACGCCGATTCCGCCGCCCGCAATGCACACGGTGTCGTCTGGCCGCGGGGCGGGAAACGTGTTTCCGAGCGGACCGATTACGGCAATGCCGTCGTCTTTCCGCAAGTCGCACAATTCCTGTGTGCCCGCGCCTTTTTTCAAAATCAAAAAAGACAGCTCCGTGCCGTCCGCAGACGTTTCTGCCGCATACACGCTGATCGGTCGCCCCAAAAGCACGCCCGATTTTTCCGCCCGGAGCAGATAGAACTGCCCCGCAACAGGTTCTGCCGCGCCCGCCGCAAGCCGCAGTTTGAGCAGAAAAACGCTTCCCGCAGGCCGCGCGCCCGCCGCTTCCGCACAAAAAACAACCGTTCCCTTTCCAAAAACGGGCAGAGGAACGCCCGCGCAGTCGGTAATCTGTTTCATGTGCGTAGTGTAGCATAAAACGGTTAAAGTCGGCAACTGAAATAGCGTTGCCGACTTTAACGCCGAGTTTTTTGCAAAAACTCGCTTATTCACTTGCCTACTCACGCAGGCGAAATTAAGTTCCTCGGAAATTAATATTTCCTGCGGACTTAATTTTTAAGGAAGACAAAATGGCATAGAAAGCGCGCAAAGAAAAGTTGCAAAAATTGCGGAAATGGGATAAAATAGTATAAATATCGTGCAAATCGCATGATGAGGAGAAAATGGATGTTCACAAAAATCCCCGTAGAAAAGGTCGAAAACGGCGCGCTGATTATCACTTCTGGAGAATACAAAGCCCCAAACTGGACGAACCCCAAACTGCATGGGCTTGAGATTGTCAAAGATCCGGTTTTTGTTGACAACAACACACGCGCGCTCGTGACCTACCGCGACGAAAGCGGCAAGCAGACCGAAGGCTGCCTCAAAGTCATGGACGACAACGGCTGGGATGTCATCATTCTGGAAACTCCTTACGAAAACGGCAAGCCGACCGATTTCAGCGGCGAAATTGTCGTGCCCGCAATCGTAAAGAATACTGCCGCCGACGAAGCAATCACCGGCGCAATGCTCAAAAAACAGACGATTTCCACGCTGGCAGAATTCAAGAAACACGCCGCCGTCGTCGTTTCCAATGACACGTTCGGCGCGATGATTATCCGCTTTGACGATTCCACTGAATTCATCAATATCTCGCGCGGAGATGGCACACAGGAAATGGCGCTCAAACTGCATTCCCTTGCGCCCGGATTCATCGCAAACTGGCGCGTCATGAAATACGAAACCGAAGACGACCCCGTGCTTTTCCCCGTCAACGATGCCGAATTCGGCGTTTCGGAACTGAATTTTAAGGTCGTCAGTTTTATCGACTAAACGGCACGGCTTTGGGCTGTCCCAAAGCAGATTGCCGTCAGCTGTCAGAATCTTTTCCTCAATAGACACCGCGTCGCCAATTCGGTATACTGGAGGTACTTTTTCCTTGTTAGTGGAGTTTGGAAATGCCAAAAATTGAAGTGAACGAAAAACTGTTTTTCAGTCTGCTGGGAACGACATACGATTACGATACGCTGGAGAAAAAACTGGTCTGTGGCAAGGCGGAACTTGACGAAAAGCCGGACATGAGCCAAAGCGCGGACGAGCGCGTCATCAAAATCGAACTGAATGACACCAACCGCCCGGATTTGTGGTCCACGGCGGGTGTGGCGCGGCAGCTGCGCGTACATGGCGGCGGCAAACGTTCCGACTTCTCGCGTTTCCTTTCCCGCGCGGGCGACCTCAAGGATTGCGGCGGGCGCGTGGCGTACGTTGATGCCTCCGTCAAGGATGTCCGCCCGTTCATGGTCAGTTTCGTTATCAGCGGAAAGGCGTTGGACGATCCCATGCTCAAGGACATCATTCAGACGCAGGAAAAACTCTGCTGGAATTTCGGGCGCAAGCGCAAGTCCATTTCAATGGGCGTGTACCGCGTGGAAAACATCACCTGGCCGGTGCATTATACGGCGGTAGATCCCGACAAGACATCGTTCGTGCCGCTCCAGTGCACCGAGCCGATGACCTGCCGCCAAATCCTGACCGACCATCCCAAAGGACGCGATTACGGCTGGATTTTGAAAGACGCAAAATTGTTCCCGCTGCTCAAGGACGACAAGGGCGAGGTGATGTCCATGGCCCCGATTATCAACAGCGCGACGCTTGGCGCGGTCAAAGTCGGCGACAAAGGCCTGATGGTCGAGCTGACCGGCACCGAAATGGAATCGCTCATCCTTTCTGCCAACATCGTCGCCGGGGATTTTGCCGATGCGGGCTATGAAATCCTGCCGGTAAAAGTGGTGCATCCGTATGAGACCGGCTTTGGCAAAGAAATCGTCGTGCCGTTTTTCTTCCAGCAGGACACGAAAACGACGCTTTCTTCTATAAATAAACTGCTCGGCGAAAAGCTGACGAAAGCGCAGGTGCTGGACGCGCTTTCCCGCATGGACAATGCCGTTTCGGCGACGGACACTAAAGACGACGTGGAATTCGCGGTTACGCCGCCGGCATACCGCAATGACTTTCTGCACGAAGTGGATGTCATCGAGGACGTGATGATTGGCTTGGGGCTGGATTATTTTAAGCCGCAGCGTCCGAACGATTTTACGGTGGGCAGGCTTTCCGACGTGACGGTTTTCAGCCGCAAGGCAAAGGAAATCATGGTCGGCATGGGCTATCAGGAAATGATTTTCAATTATTTGGGCAGCAAGCGCGATTACATCGACCGCATGAACGGCGACGCAACGAACGTAATCGAAATTGAAAACCCGATGAGCGAGAATTATCAGTTCGTGCGCCCGTCAATTATTTCGTCGTTGCTCCGGGCAGAAAGCGCGGCGGCAAACGCATTGTTCCCGCACAAGATTTTTGAAATCGGCAAAGTGGCGTTCCTCGCGCCGGACGAAAACACGGGCACAAAAACCATTCAGTCACTCGGATTTATGACCGCTGCCAACAACGCGAATTTTAACGACCTTGCAAGCGAAGTTTCGTCGCTCCTTTATTTCCTCGACCACAAATACGAGGTGAAAGATGTGTCCGACCCGCGCTTCATTCCCGGGCGGCAGGCGGCGATTCTGGTGCGCGGCAAACAGGTCGGCATTTTTGGCGAAGTGCATCCGCAGGTGCTGGAAAACTGGCAGATTGCCGTTCCGTGTGTGGCGGGCGAAGTGAACCTTGAGGCACTGATGTAGCGCTTGCCAGAGCCAAGAATTTTCCGCGTATTCTTGACGAGAATATGTGGTACGTTCCGCGAAGTGGTGTAGACTTTTACAGGACGCAAGAGAAGAGTCCGTAAGCCTATACCACACAAAATTGACGGCTTTCTAGGATTCCCTTGTGTTCGCCGGGCTGCCGATAAGTTTTAGAGGCAGCCTGTTTTTTTGGAAAATCGATGCAAAAGACAGACTATCAAAAACAGCTGGACGAAATTCTCAAAAAGTTGGGGCAAAAAACGAACGGTCGTAAGCCGACGTTATTGCTCCATGCGTGTTGTGCGCCGTGCAGTTCGTATGTGATTGAATATCTTTCCGGCTATTTTGCCATAACGATTTTTTATTACAACCCGAACATTCACCCGCGCGCCGAATACGAACGACGGTTAGCCGAATTGAAAAAATTCCTCACGCAGTTTCCGCCCGCATTGCACCATGCCGTCAACTTGGTCGTCGCGGATTACAATCCTGAAGATTACTTTACACAAACGAACGTTCGTTCTGAAACAGCCTTGCAAACGGAGCCCGAAAAAGGCGAGCGTTGCCGACGGTGCTACGCATTCCGCATGAAAAAAGCATGGGAATACGCCTGCGCACGGCAATTTGACTGGTTTACGACGACCCTTTCTATCAGCCCGCATAAGGATGCCCAAAAAATCAACGTTATTGGGCGCGAATTGGCCTCAGATGAAAAACAAACGAACGATAGTTTTTCTTCGTGTCTCACGCAATTTCTTCCCGCAGATTTCAAGAAGAAGGGCGGCTTTTTGCGCAGCACGGAATTGAGCGCGGAATACGGTTTGTGGCGGCAAGATTATTGCGGCTGTGTATATTCGCAAAGGCGAACGCATTGATCTTGTTTTTCCCAACATGCTTTGTTGCAGGTTCGCACATCGTGTGATACAATGAACGGCACAAGAAAAGAGGTCGTTGAGGGCACATCGTATGTTTGCGCATTTGTATGACGGCAGTACGCCTGCCGCAGTCGCTATTATTTCTATTTCGCTCGTACTGCTTTCCGGGTTTTTGATGACGCGGCTGACGAAGCGTCTGCGCTTGCCCAACGTGACGGCATACATTACCGCCGGCATACTGATTGGTCCGTTCTGCCTGAATCTGATTCCGCAGTCGATTATTGACGGCACGAGTTTTTTGCCTGACATCGCGCTGGCATTCATTGCATTCAGCACGGGCGAATTTTTCCGCTTGGACACGCTCAAAAAAAACGGCGCAAAAGTGCTGATTATCGTCGTGCTGGAGGCGTTGCTCGCGTCGGTGCTTGTGTTCATCGTCACTTATTTTGTGCTGCGTTTGGAACTGGCATTTTCTATCGTGCTTGCCGCGCTCGCGTCTGCCACTGCGCCCGCGTCCACGATGATGACCATACGGCAGACCGGCGCAAAAGGCGATTTTGTGGAGACGCTGCTGCAAGTGGTCGCGCTTGATGACATCGTGGGGTTGCTTGCGTACAGCGTGGCGATTTCGGTCGCGCTCCATTCGTATGCGGGCAGTGCGTTTTCTGTGAGCGGCATTATCACGCCGCTTCTGACGAACGCCGGGGTTTTGCTTTTGGGCGGTGTTTTTGGCATTCTGCTGATGCTGTTGCTACGCCCCAAAACGCGCTCCACGGACAACCGGCTGATTATCGCGGTTGCGCTGTTGTTTGCGTTTTGTGGCGTGTGCACGGTGTTTGAGGTGTCGCCGCTCCTCGGCTGTATGTCCATGGGAACGGTTTACATCAATATGACCGACAACGACAAACTTTTTAAGCAACTGGGATATTTCAGTCCGCCCATTCTGCTGCTGTTTTTTGTGCGTTCCGGAATGTCGTTCGATTTGCGCGCGCTCGTCAATCCGTCCGGGTCGATTGGGACAACTCCGCTGTTGGTTATCGGCATTCTGTACTTTGTCGTTCGTATTGTCGGAAAATACGCGGGGGCGTTTTTTGGCTGCCTGCTCGCAAAAAAGCCCAAGACAACGCGCAATTACCTTGGGCTTGCGCTTATTCCGCAGGCTGGCGTTGCTATCGGCCTTGCGGAACTGGGCGCGCGAACTTTGCAGGGCGAGGCGGGCGCGGCATTGCTGACGGTCATTTTGGCTTCAAGCGTCCTGTACGAGCTGATTGGTCCGGGTTGCGCAAAACTTGCCCTGTACTTGAGCAAATCCTATTCCAACAAGTTGGAAGACTTGGTGACCGTGCCGGAAAGTACGCCCGACGGCAAAACAAAATCGCAGCTGGAACTGCTGATTGAGCGTATCCAAAAAATCCAGCAGGAACTTCCGGCGCACACGATAAACGAAGAGGAACAGGCGTTCAATGAGGCGGCGGAATATCACCGGGCGGTGCTGACCGGCGAGGCGAATCGGGGCGACCTCAAGAAGTCGGGAAGAAGATAAGCGTGGCTTTTTACAGGAGAACACTATGACAGGTATTTCAGATCCTATTGCGTCGCTGCTCGGCGAATGGTCAGTCGGCTTGAACGCGGCTTCTATCATCCTTCGTTTTGTGACATCGCTGCTCATCTCCGCCATTTTGGGCTGGGAGCGGTCGAGCAAACGGCATTCTGCCGGATTCCGAACCTTCATCGTGGTCACGCTTGCTGGAACGCTCGTGATGATGCTCGATTTGTATATCAATACGCTGTTCCAGGGGCATCTGTTTTTGCTTTCGGCGGCGGCGATTGTCTCGGCGGCGCGGATTGCGACCCGGACGCTTTTTTTCACTTCGCGCAATCAGATTATGGGGCTTACCACGGCCGTCGCGCTGTGGGCGAGCTGCATTATCGGGCTTGCGCTGGGAGCGGGATTCTACACGATTACCGCCGTCGGATTTGTGATTCTGCTGTTCTGCCTGTCGTATCTGCCCGTGCTGGAATTCTACCTGAAAAATCGGTCCAATCATTTTGAGATTCATCTGGAGCTGAAAAACAGCCTGAACTTGCAGAATTTCGTCACGACAATCCGAAAACTCGGACTGCGCATTGACGCGATAGAAATGAACCCGGCCTATGCGAATTCGGGCTTGAGCGTGTATTCCATTGCCATTTCAATCAGCAGCGCAGAACTCAAATTGTACAAGACGCACAAAGAAATTATCGAAGCGCTGCGCACGCTCGATTATGTGTATCACATTGAGGAAATTTAAACGCGGACATAAAAACCACTTTTGTAAAAAAACTAAAAAAAAATCGCAAATCCTATTGACTAAATAGGCTATAAGATGTATACACTTATAAATCCTAGTTTTCCGATAGGGAATATAAAATAAGGGGCATATTATGTCAGAAAAAAGAGACCTTGTGTTGGCTGCATTCAGCAACAAGCCGACAAGCAGGGTGCCAGTGGGATTTTGGTTTCATTACACGCAGGACGAACTTCGCCTTGCGTATGATGTTCCCGAAATGAGGGAGCAGAATATCAGCGGACACAAAAATTTTGTGCGGACTTTCAAGCCCGATTTTGTAAAACTGATGAGCGACGGCTATTTCTTTGAGCCTGAGACAGCCGCGCTTCTGAAAAAGGCGGCAAGCGCGAAAGATTTGCGAAATATAAAACCCATCGCGGCCGACGACAAATGGATTCGCGATCAGGTTTCGCTGGTGAAAGAGCTGACTTCCGATTTCGGTAGCGAGGTGCTTACGTTTTACAACGTGTTCGCTCCGGCTACGGCGTTCAAGTGGGCGGTCGGCGGAGACAAAAAACTTGCCGCGTTCATCAAAGAGGATAAAGGCGCGGTCATTCAGGTGCTTGCGGTTCTTGCGCAGAATACGGCGTTGCTTGCGCGGGCGGTCATTTCCGAAGGCGGTGCGGACGGCATTTACCTGAGCGTGCAGACAATTCAGGATGCGAGCGTGGACGCAGCCTTGTACGGCGAGGTCGTCGCTCCGACGGAGCTTGCGGTTCTTACGGCGGCCAACGCGGCGGGCGGTACGAATATTCTGCACGTGTGCGGCTATGCGGGCGCGCGGAACTATCTTTCGCTGTTCGTACACTATCCTGCAGCGGTGGTGAATTTCGCCTCCGTGGTTGAGGGCGTTACGCTCGCGGAAGGCAAGAAGATTTTCGGCGGAAAGCCTGTCATAGGCGGATTTGAGCACACAAAAGACGGCGTTCTGTACAAAGGGACAAAGGAAGAAGTTCAGGCCGAGACGAAAAGGCTGATTGCCGAGGCGGGCAGGACTGGCATCATCCTTGGCGCGGACTGCACCGTCCCGAAGGACATTCCGTTCGAGCGGCTTGAGTGGGTGCGCGAGGCCGCAAGATAATCATCAAAATTAAATTATAGAAATAGGAGAAAAAAAATGAAAAAGAATTATGCGTTTGGTTTAATCGGTGCGGCGGTTCTGTCGGTTTTGGCAGTCGGCTGCAACAAGAAAAAGGATGGCGGCGAAGCGGCGGTTCAGAAAATCCGCGTGGCGCACACAAATTATTACGTGCCGTATGATTTCGTGAACGACGCGGGCGAATCGGACGGATTTGAAGTGGCAGTCCTCAAAGAAGTGGACAAACTTCTTCCGCAGTACGAGTTCGAATATTATCCGACTTCGGACGACGATTTGCTCATCGGCGTGCTGCAAGGAAAATACGACGTGGGAACAAAGGGCGTTTGGGTCACCGAGGAACGCAAACAGAAATACGTTTTCCCCAAAAATCCGATTGGCGCGAGCATCATCGGAATCGTCATCAGGAGTGAAAATGCCGACCAAATTATCGACCTGCCGTCTTTTGCACGGTATTCGGGAAAACTTGTTCCAATCGGTGCGAGCAACGCGCAGTACACGGTCATCGACGACTACAACAAAGCCGCCAATCCCGACGCGAAAATCAACCTGATTGCGGGCGACCAGTTCGGCGCGTCCGACGGATACATTTGGGTGAACGAAGGCCGCTACGATGCCTATGTTGACATAAAACTTTCGTTTCAAAACAATGTGCTTGCGGACGGCGCACCTTACGCGGACTATAAAGATAAGCTGACCTACATTCCGTACAGGGGAATTCCCACCTGGCCGTTGTTCAACAAAAAGCATCAGCAATTCGCGGACGCATACGACACGGCGATTGAAAAACTTCAGGCCGACAGAACGATTTCGGCTTTGGCAATCAAATATTTTGGCGAGGATATTTCCGCGCTTTTGGACTAAAGCCGAACATTGCCGCCAAGATGTCGCGGCAATGTTCAACACGCAAAAGGAGGCGGCGATGGATAGACCGTTTTATCCAGCAAAAATAATAGAATGCATTCCGACATTGCTGCCGTACCTTTTAGTGACGTTTGAAATCCTTTTTGGAACGATGCTTGTGGGGATTGTGCTCGGCTTCTTTCTTGCCAGGGCGAGGCTTTCAAAACGCGCATGGAAGCGGCGCACGGCGGGATTCATCATAAATGCGTTCCGCTGTACGCCGTCAATCGTCATGCTGTTCATGATTTTCTACGGGCTTCCCAATCTGTTTTGGGCGTTGTTCCACGTAGACATCAACGACTGGGCGAAGGGCTTCTACGTGATTGCCGCGCTCGGCTTGCTTTTCAGCGCGAACATGGCGGAAATAATGCGGGCGAGTTACCTTGCCGTTCCGGCGGGGCAGCGCGAGGCGGCTCTCACATCCGGGCTGACGGAGGAACAGGCTTTTTTGCGGATTCTGCTGCCACAGGCGTTCGTCGTCTCAATTCCGAATCTTGGGAACAGCATGATTGCGCTTTTGAAAGAAGGCTCGCTCGCGTTCACAATCGGGCTGATAGACGTGATGGGCAAGGGAAATCTGCTTATCAGCATGAATTACGGAGCATACGCGCTTGAGACGTACATCTCGCAGGCAATCATTTACTGGACGTTGACGCTTCTGCTTGAGCAGTTGTTCAAGAGATTTGAGAGGCGTTTTTCAAAGGGCAGAAAATCACTATAAGAAAGGAGTGGATATGTTTGACCTTTCGTTTTTCTTGAGGACGTTCCTTGCGCTTTGGAAGGCTGTTCCCACGACGCTTTTAATCACGGCGGTGTCGCTCGCGGTTGGAGTCGTACTCGGCTTTTTGATTGCCCTTGCGCGGATTCACAAAATCAAAGTGCTCAGTCAGATTTGCTCGGTGTATGTCTCGCTCATACGCGGAACGCCGGTCGTGTTGCAGATTTTGGTGATTTATTCGCTCGTGCCTTCTGCGCTCAATGCGTTCTTCAAAAAAACTGGCAGCAGTATCGACATTTTCGCGCTCAATCCGATTTTCTACGCGTTCGGCGTTTTTTCGTTGAGCATGGCGGCTCTTCTTTCCGAAGTGTTCCGCTCCGCGTTGTTGACGATAAACAAAGGCCAGCTTGAGGCGGGCTACACCAGCGGTCTCACCTACGCGCAGACATTCCGCAGGATTATCATTCCGCAGGCGCTGGTGGCCGCGCTGCCGAATCTTTGCAACGCCACGGTGAATCTCATAAAGAACACGTCGCTCGCGTTCATGATGACGGTGAAGGATGTTACCGCCGTCGCAAAAATCGAGGCTTCGTTCGGCTACAATTATATCGAGGCGTATCTTGATATATTCATCATCTATATCATTATCTGCTCCGTCGTGCAGCAACTGTTCAAACGGTGGGAAAAGCGGGCTTCCGTTTTCAAGACGGGCAGCCATTCCGCCGCTGCCGGGGAGACGCGCCGATTTCCGCCGTTGCGCCGCACATCGCTTGCCGCGCCCGCAAAACAGTAACACGGAATTTTCATCAAGGAGAAAATATGCTGAAAGTAACAAACGTGCACAAGTCATTCGGGAAAAACGAGATTCTCAAAGGCGTGGATTTGACCGTGGAGAAAGGCGATGTGGTCGTCATCCTCGGGCCGTCCGGGTCGGGAAAGACAACGCTCCTGCGCACGATTGATTTTCTTGAGACTGCCGATTCGGGCGAGCTTGCATTTGACGACATAAAAACGCCGCTTGCCCATGCGAACAAAAAGACGATTCTGAACGTTCGCCGCAAGACAGGCTTTGTCTATCAGAATTACAATCTGTTCGCGAACAAGACCGCGCTTGAGAACGTGATGGAAGGGCTTGTGACGGCACGGAAAATTCCCCGGGACACAGCGCGAGAGACCGCGGAGCGCGCGTTGGAAAAAGTGGGGCTTCTTGACCGCATGAACTATTATCCGTCCGAACTTTCCGGCGGCCAGCAGCAGCGCGTGGGCATAGCGCGCGCCGTTGCCCCGAATCCCGATGTGGTGCTGTTCGATGAGCCGACCAGCGCGCTTGACCCGGAACTCGTGGGCGAGGTGCTGAACGTCATCAAGGAACTCGCGAAAGAAGGCACGACGATGATTGTCGTGACGCACGAGATGAGTTTTGCAGAGGAGGCTGCCTCGCAGGTGGTGTTCATGGACGGCGGCATTGTCGTGGAAAAAGGCTCGCCCTCACAGATTTTCAACCGTCCCAAAGAGGAGCGCACCAAGAAATTCTTGCAGCGCATACTCAAAACGCCGGAATACGTCATTTAGGGATGGCTGTTTTTCCAAAACTTCACATTATAAGACAAGGTAGGATATATGGAACTTTCACTTGCGACAAAATGCCTTCATCTTGAAAAGAACGAGGACGATTCTTTTTCCGATGACATAACGCACTGTAGCCATTACGGCGCGATCAGTTTTCCGATTTACCAGACTTCCACGTATGCCCATCCGGCCGTGGGAAAAAGTACCGGCTTTGATTATTCGCGGATGCAGAATCCCACGCGATTGCAGCTTGAAAAAATTGTCCGTGCGCTGGAGGACGGAAAGGATGCGGTCGCGGTATCGACCGGAATGTCGGCAATATCGCTTCTGATGGAGATTTTTTCTCCCGGCGACCACATCATCGTGGATTCGGATTTGTATGGCGGAACAATCCGGCTTTTTGACGCGGTGTCAAAGAAAAACGGCATCACGTTCACACGCGCGAATCTTTCATCCGAGGACGCAGAGCCGCTCGTTCGTCCTGAAACAAAGGCAATCTACCTTGAGACACCCACCAATCCCATGATGAACGTGACCGACATCGCAAAAATGTCCGCGCTCGCAAAAAAGCACCATCTTCTGCTCATCGTTGACAACACGTTCATGTCGCCTTATTTTCAAAATCCGCTTTCGCTCGGAGCGGATGTCGTGATTCATTCGGGGACGAAATACCTTGCGGGACACAACGACGTGCTGGCAGGCTTCATCGTCACGAACAACGACGAGATTCAGCAGAAAATCCGCTATCTTTACAAGACGACGGGAAGCGCGCTTTCGCCGTTTGACAGCTGGCTCGTCCTGCGCGGAATAAAGACGCTCGCAGTGCGCATGGAAAAATCGCAGGAAAACGCCCTTAAAATCGCGGAGTATCTGAAAACGCAGAAAAATGTCGTGCACGTGCTGTATCCGGGGCTTCGCGAGCATCCGGGATATGAAATCATGCGGAAACAGGCAAGAGGATTCGGCGCGATGATTTCCTTTGCGACCGACACGACAGAACGCGCCCTTTCTGTTTTGGGCAACGTGCGCCTCATCCAGTACGCCGAAAGCCTGGGCGGGGTGGAATCGCTCATCACCTATCCGGTGACGCAGACTCACGCCGAAGTGCCCGAAGAAATCCGGCTGAAAAACGGAATCACGCCCAATCTGCTCCGCCTTTCAGTGGGAATCGAAAACGCGGATGATTTGATTCGCGATTTGCATCAGGCATTGAACGCATAAAAAATAGGAGAAAATATGCCATACGATTTTGACAGCATCATCGACCGCAGCAACACATTCGCCATAAAATACGATGTGGCGGCCGCGCGGAAAAAGCCCGCCGATTCAATAAAACTGTGGGTCGCCGACATGGATTTTCCTACCGCGCCGTGCGTCCAAGACGCACTCGCCGATTTTGCGCGCCATGGCATTTTCGGCTACAGCCGCCCAGACGCGCGGTATTACGAGGCGGTAAAAAATTGGTTTTGCACACGCCACGGTTTTGTCATTAAGGACGAATGGATCGTGAACACGCCGGGCGTTGTGTTCGCGCTCAGTGCGGCAATCCGCGCGTTCACTAAGGAAGGTGACGGCATCCTCATTCAAAGGCCGGTGTACTACCCATTTTCCAACACGATTGCGGCATTGAATCGCCGCGTGGTAAACAATCCGCTGGTCATAAAAAACGGACGCTACGAGATTGATTTTGACGACTTCGAGCGGAAAATCGTAGATGAACAGGTGAGGCTGTTCATCCTCTGCTCGCCGCACAATCCGGTCGGTCGCGTTTGGTCGCGGCAGGAACTTGAACGAATCAGCGGCATCTGTCTCAAGCACGGTGTCCTTGTCGTGAGCGACGAGATTCATTCGGACATCACGTTCGGCGAAAATCATCATACCGTCTATGCCTTGCTTTCGCCTGAGGCGGCTCGGCATGCAATCATCTGCACCGCGCCGAGCAAGACCTTCAACCTTGCGGGCCTGCAATTCTCAAACATCATCATTCCAGATGAAAAAATCCGCAGCGAGTTCCGCCGCACCATCGAGCAGACGGGATACGACGAGCCAAACCTGATGGGAATTGCCGCCGCCACCGCCGCATACTCGCAAGGCGGGCAGTGGTTTGACGAGGCAAAGTCATATATCCAAAAAAACATCAAGTTTTTGCGCGACTATCTGCGGCAGCACTGCCCGAAAATCACCGTGCACGAGCCTGAGGGAACCTATCTTGTGTGGCTGGATTTTTTCGCATTCACCGAGCTGACCGACCAGCAGATTTCGGAACGCATTTTGCACGAGGCGAAAGTCTGGCTTGACGAAGGAACGATGTTCGGAAAAGAGGGCGAGAAATTCCAGCGCATAAACGTTGCGACTCCGCGAAAGATTTTGGAAGATGCCCTTGCGCGGATTTGCGAGGCGTTCGGCGGCAATGTGAATGCTTGATTACGTGTTTAAACGCGGACATAAAAATCGCGCAACGGCTGAATCAGCGTTGCGCGGTTTGTTTTGCGGATAACGTGAAATTAGTCGTCGCGCTCGGTCAGATAGATGAGCCAGTAGCCCATACCGACCATCACTGAACCGCCGATGATATTGCCGACCGTAACGGGGAGCAGGTTTCTGAGCAGGAACGAACCCCAGTGCAAGGCTTCGCTCGGAATGTTATAGACGTGCTGTGCAAAAATTCCGGCGGGAACAAAGTACATATTCGCAATCGAGTGTTCAAATCCGCACACGACAAAAAGTGTGATGGGCAGGTACAAGCCCAAAATCTTTCCCATGATGTCATCGGACGCGAATGAAATCCACACGGCGATACACACCATAAAGTTGCAGAGCGTACCTTTTATCAGCGCGTCGGTAAACGGAATATCCACTTTTGCCGTTGCCGTCGCCACGACCGATCTTGCCAATGCGCCGTCAAACAATGTGAGCACGTGCCCGAAATTCACCATCAACGCGATAAACACTGAGCCCATAAAGTTTCCCAAGAAAACAACGAGCCAAGTGCGCAACATTGCCGAAAGATACGTGTTTTTGGAAAGCACCGAAATAAAGATAAGACAGTTTCCCGTAAACAACTCGCCGCCCGCAATGATAATCATTACCAGACCGATGGGAAACACGAGCGCGCTCAGCAAACGAGCGGCGGCCGGCGTTTCTATGCCACAAGATACAATCTGGCTTGCCAACGCGCCCAATCCGATATACGCGCCCGCAAGGAATCCAAGCAAGAACAGCTTCCACAACCGCTGGGTCGTCTTGCCATCGCCGACCATAATATATATGTCAGCAATCTCTAATGGTGTATTCATGTTTCACTTCCCCATCATGTGAATGTAATGTTTATTATACTATAAAAAGGCGTGTCTGACTAGGTGCAAGGCGCGGGTATTTTTGCGCTTGACACAAAAATCGCTTTCGCCAAAAATAATCACATGGACACGAAAAAATCACCGCTGACCACGCTCTGCTATATCCAGAAAGACGACTGCTATCTCATGCTTCACCGCATGACCAAAAAGAACGACGTGAACCGCGACAAATGGATTGGCGTGGGCGGACATTTTGAGCCGGGAGAAAGCCCCGAAGACTGCCTGCTGCGCGAGGTAAAAGAAGAGACCGGGCTGACGCTCACAAAATGGCATTTCCGCGGAATCGTCACGTTCATTTCTGATAACGACCCCGCCGAATATATGTGTCTCTACACCGCCACGGAATTCACCGGCAGCCTGATTGACTGCGACGAAGGAACGCTCGAATGGATACCGATTGTCGCCGTTGATTCGCTTAACCTGTGGGAAGGCGACAAGATTTTTTTTCGCCTACTGCAAAACAACGCGCCGTTTTTTTCGCTCAAACTCGTATACCGCAACGGCACACTGACCGAAAAATCGCTCGACGGCAAGCCGCTGTAGGCGATGATTAAGGCAAATACATAACTCCCGCCCCGCTTGCGGCAGTTCGCATTGCGGGGCGCGATTGTGGCGACAAAAAGGCTCTATTTCAGAGCCTTTTTTGCTTGCTTACGGTTTTTTGTACCCGCACTTGGGGCAGACGCCGTTTTCGTTCAGGGCGATGCCGCAGAGGGGACAGCGGTCGATGTCGTTTTTCGGCTCGTAGGTCTGGGACGCGCCGTTTACGCCGCTCGTGAACGTGAGCTTGGCGATGTTCAGCTTGTCTTTCAGTAAGTCGTAGACGATTTTAATCATGCCCTCGACGGTCATCGTTTCCTTGGTGACGACCAGGCGGCATTCGGGGTAGGCGGTCGCGAGTTCCGTCTTGAACGCGGGACCTTTCTGCTTGTTGGTGGGAGCGCCGTTTTTGATTCCCTGTTTTTCGTACACGTCGAGGATTGCGGGGAGCAGCGGGTCGTCCTCACGGAGGATGAGCGCGTGGTCAAAGTTCTGCAAGACCGACCACGCCGTCTTCTTGATTTCATTGCAGGGAAACACCATGTTCACGCCATCGACGATTGTGTCCTCGACCTCGATGGTCAGGATGCCGGTGTGCCCGTGCAGATACTGCGCTTCGCCCTTGAATCCGTAGAATCGGTGGGCGTACTGTAAATCGATTGTTGTAAAACTTCTCATAAAAAAACTCCTTGCCTCTATTTCTAGATGAAGTGGCAGGTTTTGTCAAGTTAAAAATGACGCAACGGAGTAATTTCCTGCCGTATCATTTTACAAGACAAAGCGACGTTTTCGTGGTACAATAATGACGGCGTTTGGTTTTCCGCGCAAACGCTTATGGAGTGTATATGAAGAAATTTATGGACAAGAATTTCCTTTTGGAAACAAAGACCGCGCAGAAACTGTTTGAGGCGTGCAAGGACGAGCCGCTGTGGGACTACCACTGCCACTTGCCGCCGGAGCAGATTGCCCAGAACAAGAAGTTCAGCTCGATTACGGACATCTGGCTGGGCGGCGACCATTACAAATGGCGGCAGATGCGCACGTATGGCATTGACGAAAAGTATATCACAGGCGACGCAGAGCCGTATGAGAAATTCGTGCGCTGGGCAGAAACGATTGAAAACCTGATCGGAAATCCGCTGTACCATTGGACGCATTTGGAGCTTCAGCGGTATTTCGGCATTGACGAGCCGCTCACGGTCAAAAGTGCGCCGGAGATTTATAAGGCGGCGAACGAGCTGCTCAAAGGCGACGATTTGAGCGTCAAGGGTATTTTCAAGAATTTCCACGTGTACGCAGTCGGCACGACAGACGATCCGGCGGATTCGCTTGAATACCACAAGGCGATTGCGGCGGGCACGGCACCGATCGGCACGATTGACACCAAAGTGCGCCCGTCGTATCGCCCGGACAAGGCAATCAACATCAACCTTCCCACCTATCCCGCGTACATCAAAAAACTTTCCGAAGTGAGCGGCATTGACATTCAGACTTCGGACGATGTTATCGCCGCGCTGATCAAGCGGCTTGATTTCTTCATTGAAAACGGCTGCCGCGCTTCCGACCACGCGCTGGAATACCCGCCGTTCAAAATTGCGAGCGACAAAGAAATTGACGCGGTGGTCAAAAAGGCGCTTTCCGGCGAGGCGGTGAGCGAAGCGGAGGCAGAAGCGTACAAGACGAAAATCCTGCTCGCGCTCGGACGCGAATATGCAAAGAAGAATGTTGTCATGCAGTGGCACATGAACGCAATCCGCGACAACAACAAGGCGATGTTCAAGAAGCTCGGCCCTGACACGGGCTTTGACGGCAGCCATGACAAGCCGCTCGCGGAAAACCTTGCCGCCCTGCTCAACCTGATTGAAGAGAACGGCGGGCTGCCCAAGACGATTCTGTACACGCTCAATCCCAAGGATTATTATTCGATCGGCACGATTATGGGCTGCTTCCAGGGCGGCGGCATTAAAGGCCGCGTGCAGCTCGGCTCCGGCTGGTGGTTCTGCGATCACCGCGACGGCATGGAACAGCAGATAAAAGTGCTCGGCAACCTCGGCATGATTCCCGCGTTCGTTGGCATGCTCACCGACAGCCGCAGTTTCCTGTCGTACTCGCGCCACGAATATTTCCGCCGCATTCTCTGCAACGTCATCGGCGGCTGGGTGGAAAACGGCGAATATCCTGAGGATATGGAACGCCTCACCAAAATGGTCAAGGACATTTCGTTCGGCAACGCGCTGCGCTATTTTGGGGCATAAATTTGTTGTCACGTGAATTTTGAGAAAAAACACGCCGTATTTTAAAAAATTTACGGCGTGTTTTTAAAAAAGTACGGCGTATTTTTGGGAAAAATACGCCGTACTTTTTTTGTTGATAAAGCCGTTTTATTTGACCGAAGTCAATGTCACGTCAAACGCAATATACGCGCCGCCGGGAATGCCTGCCTGCGGAACGCCGCGCGCGCCGTATGCCAGTTCCGGGGGAATGACCATTTTGCGCGTCTCGCCTACTTTCATGTCCTGCACCATCAGGTCAAAGCCCGGAATCATCTCGCCCGCGCCGATTCTGAACGAAAGCCCGTCGTGCCCTTGCGGGTGAAAGCCTTTTGATGCGTCAAAAATGCTGCCGTCTTGCAAATAGCCCTTGTATTCCACGTTGGCAGTCTTGCCTTTGCCGACCTTGTTTCCCTTGCCTTCTTTTAAGATTTTGTAATAAATGCCGTTGGGCGATTTTGTGCAGCCCTCGGTGAACGCCGCCAGCTGCCTTGCCGTCTTTTCTTCCGCAGATTTTTTGGCGGCGGCTTCACGTTCGTTCCAGTCGTCCTGGCTTGCGGTAAACGCCTTTGCCTCGTCGCCCTGCCGGATAATAGTGATTTTCTTAATCGTGTCGCCCTGCAAGGTTTTGTTCACCGTGTTCTGGCTGTCCGAATCGACGACCCTGCCAAAAATCGTGTGCTTTCCGTTCAGCCATTCCGTCGGCGCAATCGTGATGAAAAACTGGCTGCCGTTCGTTCCCGCGCCCGCGTTCGCCATGGCAAGATAGCCCGCCTTGTCAAAGGTCAGCCCGTCCACAATCTCGTCGATAAAACGATAGCCCGGACCGCCCGACCCCGTTCCCTGCGGGTCGCCGCCCTGAATCATAAAATCCTGTCCGTCGCCGTTCGCCACGCTGATGACGCGGTGGAATTTCAGCCCGTCATAGAACGGCTTTCCCTTTGCCGCGTCAAGCGTTCCTTCCGCCAAACCCACGAAATTCGTCACCGTAAGCGGCGTTTCCTTATAGAACAACTCAAGCACGACCGTGCCGCGGTCAGTCTCCAGCACCGCAAACACGCCGTCTTTTCCCTGAATTGCCTGTAATGCCTTGTCCATTTGATTACAACCCCCAAATGCAATAGTCATGCAGCAAAAAACCGCCGCAAACAGATTTTTTTTCATAGCAACACCTCGCGATTTCCTAACCATAGCATATTGCGGCAAAAAGTGCCATACATCCCGCGCAAATCGCGCACGTCAGAACTGATTGGTAAACCAGCCGTAAATCGCGTCCATGCGGGCGGCAAGCGAGCGGCGCAGTCGTTTTTCCAAAAACGAAATCTGCGGATATTTTGCCTGCGCCACCAGATAGACCAAAAACGCGTCGCCGCAGTCCGTGACGACAAGGTTGATTTTCAAGTCGCGCGGCTTTACGCCCGTAATCATCGCCACTTTGAGCGCGTCCGTGTTGGTAAAACAGACCGAAACTTCGTCCGCGCTCTGCCGGTAGTCAAGCTGATACACGTTCTCGCCGAACGAATGGTCGTCAAGCAGGCAGAAAAACGTCTTGCCGTCCGCATCGCCCTCAGTCTGGTCGGGAATCGCCTGTTTTGACCGGGCATTTTCCACCATGTACGCGCGCTTGTACAAAGTCTCCCATTTTTTGTCGCCGTTGGAATAATACTGAATGCCCTGCATTTTTGAAATCATGCGCAGGATTTTCGCCGCCGCCGCAATCGACGTGTCCGCGCCCGCAGGATTTTTGCTGTTTTCAGCCAGCGTTTCCTTGGGCAGATAATACAGGCTTTCCGCCGAATACAGCGGCGCGTCGTTCCGCTCCCACGTGCCGGTCGCCGCCCGTGCAAGCGGTGTGTCCGGGAACAACGAAAACTCCCGCGTCTCCTGCTGCACCCTGCCCTGTTCCCGCAGCGCGCCAAGCACCAACGGCGAAACCACATCCGCCGCCTCCCGCGCATATCCCGCCGCAGCCATCGCCATTACCCCCGCCACGCACCACGTTTTTACCATTTTCATGCTTTCACTATAGCACAATTCCCCGCCCTGCGCCATATCCGCCCTAAGAACCTATGTTCGTGTTCGCTACGCTCATTGTCGAGTTTTGGCGTTTTTCGGTAGCATAGCGGACGAAAATGCGAGTTTCGCAAGCAAGCCAAAACTCGGTAAGCAGCGCATTGCGCTGCGACGCTCCCGCTCCATTCCTGCGCGCCGCTTCATTCTTGCCCATAAAAAATCCCCCGCGGTTGCGGGGGAAAATCATCAGTACGCCCGTTTGTACAACACGCGCACTTGCTTGTACAGCCCGTCGCCTTCGGATTTGGTCTCGATGTCGGGAATGTCGTTCAGCGTCGTGTGGATAAGCCGCCGCTCAAACGGATTCATCGGCTCCAGCAGGATTGATGAGTGCGACGAGCGCACTTTGTCTGCCGTGGTATACGCAAGATGCACGAGCGATTCCTCGCGGCGGACGCGGTAATTTTCGGTGTCAAGGATAACGCGCATGTCTTCGCGGCCGAGCTTGCCGGCGTACACGTTCGCGAGCAGCTGCATCGCGTCCAAATTCTTGCCCTTGCGCCCAATCAGAATGGACGACGAGTCGGAAGTCAGCTTGATGCCGATTTTCTTTTCTTCGCGGAAAAGCACTTCCACGCCCGCTTCGTAGCCCATTTTCGTAATCATCTCCGCAACAAACGCCAGCAGTTTCTGCTCGAATTCGTCCTGCGGAAGCGGATTCGCCACGGTCCGGTGCACGGGCGTATGCGGCACGGTTTTTTCGGGCGCGTGCGGCTGGTTGGTCAGCGTGTGGACGCGGATTTTCACATAGCCTTTTTTGAACAGCGTGTTTTTCTGCGTCTCCAAAATCTCCACGTCAAACTGATCGCGTTCCAGACCGAGTTCGGTGGCAGCCTTTTCAATGGCTTCCTTTTCGTTTTTTCCCTCAAATTCGTATGTCATCATATTCTCCTTCGTCAGGCATAACGCCGGGCGATTATTTCTGTTTTTTGCCGTTTTTGGTTTTTGCGACGACTATCGGCTGTCTGTTCCGTATCGTGTGGTTGATGACCAGCTGCTGTGCCAGCTGAATGACGTTGCTCACGATCCAGTAAATAAGCAGACCTGCGGGCGCATTGTAGAAAATAAAGAAGAAAATCAGCGGCATGCCGTACATCATCATTTTCATCTGCGTTTGGTTCGTGCTTGCCGTGCCGCCGTTCTGCGTGATTTTGCTGAACAGAATCTGCGAGACGACGTAGATTATCGGCAACAGGCGCACCTGGTTTCCAAAGTTGAACGGCAGGTTGAACGAAAGCGTCGCCACGCTGTCGCCTTTCGACAAGTCAGGAATCCACCCCGGAATGAACATTGCCCCGCGGAATTCAAAATAATTGTTGAACAGGCGGTACATCGCGTACAAAATGACGAACGTGAACAGCATTGGCAGACAGCCCGCCATGGGATTGTAGCCGATTTCTTTATACAGTTTCATCGTTTCCTGCTGCATTTTCTGCGGGTTGTCCTTGTATTTTGTCTGCAACGCCTGCATCTGCGGCTGAATCCGCTGCATTTTTGCCGTGCCGAGCGCGGTTTTTTTTGTCAGCGGGAACATCGCGAATTTAAGCAGCGCGGTCAGTACGATAATCGCCACGCCCCAGTTTCTGACGACCCGGTAAATCTGCTCGAGCAGGAATTTCAAGATGACTTCCAGCCAGCTGAAAAAGCCGGACGTGTCGAGGCTTTCGCCCAGTTTAAGCCCGCTCAGCCCCCAGACGTTGTGTTCTGCCGTACCGTATTTTGCCAGCTCCTTTTCGCTCCGCGGCCCGACGTACACATAATAGGTGTCGGTCGTCTGCCCCGCGCCCACCGGCAGACGGCTGAACCGTGCCTGTGCGTTGGCATAATTGTTGTGCTCAATGAGCGTGGAATACTCTGCGGAAGCCGACATTTTCGCGCTGTCCTCGGGAATGACCAAAATCTCAAAGTATTTTCCGGCAATGCCCGCCCACACCCAGTGCTTGTCGAACGTTTTCTGCTGATTTTCGCCGAGCAGGATTTTTTTATATTTTTCGCCGCTATACGACATGAACTGGCGCACGTCGTAGCGGTCAACTTTGCGGTTGTAATGCGGCCCGACCTGCGGCGACGTTCTGAGCGAATAAGAAACGCCGTCAAAATTCAATCCCGCAAACGCAGGCTCTCCGTCAATCGTAATGTCCAAGCGGAACGTATAGTCGCCGGGCTTGAACGAATACTTTTTCGCAATCGTAAAATCTTTTTGCAGTACGCCGTCCACCATTTTTTCCACGGTGTACGAAAAACCAATCGTATAATCGTCAATTTGATGCGCGGAAAAAATCGTGCTGATGGGCAAAACATTCGGCCCGCCCAAAGAAACGGCAAAGGCACGGTTGCTGGCAGAAATATTGTCCGCCATTTCCACGCCTTTTCCCGTATCGGTGTCCAAATGCTCCAGCAGCTCATAGCCGATGACGTCGCCGCCACGGTTGCTGAACGTTACCTTTACCTTGTCAGTCGTAATCGTGAACGTCTGCTCGCTTCCAGATTCCGGCGCGTCCTGCAAGAAGGGAAGCATTTCTGCCGGTGTCGCCGCCTGATTCTCTGCCGGTTGCTCAATCGTCGCGTCCTCGGCAGATTCTGCGATTTGCGTCGGAACAGGCTGTTCGGTCTGTTTGGGCATGAATTTTGTCTGAATGCCAAAAAAGACGACCAGCACGACGGTTGAAAGAATGATTGCCCACAGGGTATTTTTTTCCATAGTTTTCTCCACACATTACGGAACGGGATCATAGCCGCCCGCGTGATACGGCGCACAGCGCATAATGCGTTTAAAAGCGAGCGCACCGCCTTTTATGACGCCGTGTTTTTGCAGGGCTTCTGCCGCGTATTGCGAACAGGTCGGATAATACCGGCAACAGGGCGGAAACAAGGGCGAAATGCACCATTGGTACAGACGGATAAAAAAACACGCGATTTTTGTCGGAAGCTGTCTCATGCCGTCGGTTTGCTGTCCTGCTCGTTTATTAGTCCGGCCTTCTCACACAAAGTACGGAATTGGGCACACCGCGAATGGAACGATGGTTTTTCGGAAGCAGGATACACCAAAAGCAGCATATCAAATCCGATGTTCAGGTGCGCTTTCAGGCTACGATACGATTCGCGACTCAGCCGCTTGGAATGATTCCGCTGAACCGCATTGCCAAAGCCACGGGGCAGGGGAAATCCAATCCGATTGTACGGCAGATTGTTGGGCAGATAAAATAATTTTGCCCCCGCAACGCTCACCCTGCACCCGTCTTTAAATAGATGCTTGATTTCTCCGGCTCGTTTTACCCGTTCGTCACGCGTAAAACGCTGGAAATGCGGCATTAGTACTTCTTCTTTTCGTCAGCTACCGTGAGCTTTTTGCGACCTTTTGCGCGGCGGCGGGCGAGAATCATACGACCACCGCGGGTTGCCATACGGGCGCGGAAACCGAATTTTCTATTTCTCTTGACTCTGCTTGGTTGATATGTTCGTTTCATGGAACATCTCCTTATCGTACCGGGCAGAAAATATCTGCCCGAAGATTTTCTTATGATAATGTAGGATACATTTTAGCAGATTTACGCCTGATTGGTCAAGATTTCGTTTTTGAATTTATCGAACAATTGCTGCAATTCTGCGGGAAGCGGCTTTTCGTCCGGCTGCCCCGCGCCCTGCGGCGCGTCAAACCCCGATTCTTTCAGCAGCGCGTCCTCGCTGTCATAGCGTTTTTGCAGGCGCGCGCGTTCTTTTTGCGCCATTGCCGCGCCGTCCACAAGCCGCGCGTTGCTTCCCGCCAGACGGAACGCCAACGAGGCAATCGTAAGCGCGGGATTTTTGCGGCGCAAGCCCGTCAGGATATATTTTTGGTGCAGTTGCAGCAGCTGAATCCACCCGGAATGGTCGGCTTCTACCAGGAGCACGCCGTTTTTCAGATCGACCACGTGGGTGTGCGCCGCCAGTTTTGCCCCGTTCCGTGAGACAGATTCCACCGTCTGCCGCCACGAATTGAGCAGCCGGTTTCCGTTTTCCATGTCCTGCGGCGAAATATGCTTGAACACCTGCGTAATCATCTGCGACGCATGCATGATGTCGTTGTCTGTCATCGCTTGTCTCCGGGTTTGGGGTCGTACTCAACTATAGGCGCGCACGGCGGTTTTGTCAATGAATGGCGGGCGCAGGCATTGCCCATAGCAACGTATGTGCTATGGGCTATCGCATAAAACGAATATTGATAAGGACGACGAGTAAAAAATAGCCCGTTAAAAGTCAACTGCATTGTGTTTGGACAGACGGCGGATTGTCCGCGAGAAGGATGGGCAGTCAATTGTGAAAATAATCTGTCTTGTTTCGTGTTTTGTGGGTTTTCAGGTCAAAAATAAAAAGGGGCTGCCCCCGAATGGAAGGCAGCCCCGTGTGCGATTAAATTAGCGGCATCTGCATTAGTACGTTCGTGTAATGGTTTGACAATATGTGTTCTCATTACCGCTGAATTCGATTTTTGCGTAAGTACCACTAGATTCTATGCCGTCCATACTGCCTATTGTACTTCCCGCAACGCTTTCGGATGTCTTGTACTTGTATGTCCAAACATTGTTGCTTTTTGTAAGTTTCGTTCCGCTTGTTCCAACTTTCACAGTAGGAGTACAGTTACCGTCGCCGTTTATGGTTATTGTTCCGTCTTTCGTCATTGGAATGTAAAGAACAATTGAGTTAGAGGCATTTACTTTGAAATACTTTCCCGCTTCATGGCATTTGAATGTATTTCCTGTGGCAGCCACGATGACCATGTTTTCCCATACCGCAGTTGCACCTGTAACTTCTGGCGTTGTAGCGCTCGGTGTCCAAGTTGCGTCTTCGGCGGCTTGGACTGCCCATGATGCCGCAGCTTTTGCGGTAATCGTACATGATGCAGAATGTCCGTTGTTGGTTGCGGTAATTACTGCCGTTCCCGTACCTGCTTTTACGGTTACAACTCCTGTGGCTACAGTTGCGACAGATGTGTTGCTAGATGTCCAAGTGGTCGTCCCTGCGGACGCGCCATAACTTGCATACGGAATTGCTTTTATAGAGGTTGTTTTCCCGTTCATAACGGTTGCTTCTTTTATGTCCAACCCAATCGCCCGCACTTCGCCTGTCTTGGTGGCGTTTTTCAGATCGTCTGGAAGCGCGTCCAAGTTCAGTTTGCTCACTGCCACTTCCGTAAGGTAGCCGTTGGCGGTGCAGTAGATGACTATGCCCGTCGCCGCGCCGGAGTGGGTGTAAGTAATGGTTTCCGTGCCTTCAATGCCGAATGTTCCGCTATTCCTTGTGACAGAGACAATCGCTCCGTTCGTGACGGGTACGGTGAGGACAGTTCCCGCGTTTATCTGCGTTCTGCTATCCGTTGCTTGAGCCTCAAATTTTCCGTTTTGACCGTTAACGTTAGCATTGATGTGCATTTTCACCGTGCAGTCGTCGCTTCCGTCCACCGCGCCTTTCAGAATGCCTTTTTGAGTTGAACTTTGAATGCTCGTTTTATTGTCGTCATCTTTCCAGGCAGAAGCCAAATCCCACACAACTTTTGCCGATGTTGGGTCAAACGCTTTCGTCGGCAACGACTGTGACGCATTCGCGCCGAAGTCTTCCTCAAGCGCGGAGAGATTCCAAATGCTCGATGCGGAGTCGTTCTCGAACGTCTCTTCCGCAACGTTGTAGACGCGGTTCAGAATGTAGTTGCGGTTTGAATACTCTGCCGCGACCTGCTCCGCCGTGAGCACTGCCGCCCCGCAGTCGTTTGACGGCGCGGGGAACTTTTGGCATGTCTTAAAGCCCACGAACTGCTGGTTTGGTGTGCCGTGTGCGCCGCTTCCGCTCCATATATTGCTGTTAAGCTCGTTGTTGCTGTAGAATTTTGTATCGACAACGGCGACCTGCTCGTAGTAGTCTTTGAAATAATTTGTGCCCTTTTTGGTATCGTTCGCTTCGTCCCACGGGTTGCGCCCAAGGTAGACTTCTTTTAGCGCGTCCTCGGCTTCGAGCTTGGATTTCCAGATGACTACGCCTTTGCCCACCGAATTGGTGGGGGCGAGTCGCGGGGCGGTGTAGTATGCCTTGGTCGTGCGTGAGCCGATTGCGCGGATAATGCACTCTTCATAAAGCGCGACCTTGCCGTCTTTTGACTCTATCCAGATGAAATCGACGTCGCCCTCGATATAGCATTTGTAGAACCATGCCTTTCCCTCGGTGCAGATAGTGTCCTGCCCGCTCAGGAACGAGCAGTTGTATGCGGCGAGCGTGCCGGTGAAGCTTGACGACCCAACGCCGATTGTCTCCGCCTGTGCATCGCCCTTCGTTTCGCCGTGGGAGTTTTTCAGCGTGATGTTCTTGATGACGACGTTTGCGCTTCCCTCAAAGGAGAGGAGCGAGCGCGTGGACTCCTTGGTCATGTCTGAGCCTTGCCCGACGATGAGTACGTCCGTTCCGTACTGAGCGTTGCCTTTGCCGGCAATCGTGATGTTCGCGGTGCCTTTGTAGTTCAGCCCCGTTGCCTCGTATGTTCCCGGCGCAAGCTCGATTGTCCAGTTGTCAGTCCCCGTCGTGGAAATTGCTTTGAGTGCTTCGGCTACGGTGTTTTTATTCCCTTGCGATTCGTTGTTTTTGTACAGTGTGATTGCTCCCGCCGTACTCGGGGCGGTCGTGGCAACGCGCCCGGTTACTGTTCCGTCACCGAGCGGCTCGCGGTTTGTGGTCGCTAGATTTCCATCCCCATCATCTCCCGAACATGAGGTCAGGAATACCCCCCCCCATAACGCCAACAACGCCACGACAGGCATAAGCCACCGCAGCTTCTCATTCTTTTTCATATCTTCCTCCTATGAAAGAAATAAAAGCCGTGTATAAATCAGCAGTTTGCCGAGCAAGCCGCCTTATTTGTATGCGCTCGCGCGCATGAGGACATCAGTACGGATTTTGCCCATACTCCATCTTTTCCAGTATAACATACCTTTTTCCAAAAACGCTAGTATAATTCCGACTAGTTTATCTATTATTACGGTTTTTTTGTGCTAGATTGTCTGCCACGTCACGCTTCGTGCCAGTTGCCGCCCGCGACGGTGAACACTTTGGTTGTGCTGTGGCGGTAGCGTTCGTAAGGTTCGCCCGGCAGGAACGTGCAGAACAACTGGTCGTAGGCGGGCAGGTGCTGCGTGACGCTCTGCCGTTTGTCGGGGTCAAGTTCGAGGAGTACGTCGTCCATGAGCAGGATAGGATTTTTGCCGACGGCCTGCGTGTAGAACAGGGCCTGTGCCACGCGCAGCAAAATCGCAATCAGCCGCCGTTGCCCGGTAGACGCTTCGGGAATGAAATTCGTGCCGTTGCGGACAAATCGGATTCGGTCGCGGTGCGGGCCGCTCATCGTTGTGCCGAGCAGTTTGTCCGTCTCGCGTTTTTCGTGCAGCACGGCAAGCACGTCGTCCTGCCGGGGAATGATATTGTCTTTCATGCTCCAGGACGGTTCGTACTTGATCGCAAGCCCGTCAATACCCGTGATTTCTTCGTAGCGTCTGCCAAAAATCTGGTTGAACTGAAAGATTGCATCGCGCCGCTTGCGCTCGATTTCCACGCCGTTCTGCGCGAGCTGTACGTCATACGCGTCGAGCATGTCGTAGCGGTGTTCTTTGAGCGACAAATTGCGGCTTTTGAGGACGCGCTTGTAGCGGCGCATCACGTCGATATACATCACGTCGTACATTGAAAGCGACTGGTCGATGAAAAAACGGCGGCGTTCCGGCTCGCCCACCACAAAATCCAAGTCGTCATGGCAGAACAGGACGCACGGCATGGTGTTTATCAGCTCCTTGCGGTCCTGCACGCGCTTGCCGTTTTTTTCGATTCGTTTTTTTCCGTTTTCCAAGGCGACCAGAATGCTGCTCGTGTTGCCGGTTTCGTCCCGGTACATCGTGCGCACGCTGAACGCCGCCTCACCTTTTCTGACGATTTCCGCGTCCGTATGCGTCCTGAACGACGCGCCATAGGCGGAGCAATATATCGATTCGAGCAGGTTGCTTTTGCCCTGCCCGTTTTCGCCCACAAAAAAAACTTCTTTGGAGACAAGACTGATTGTTTCGTCGGCGAGGTTGCGGTAATTGCAATACGAGACGGAAAGGACGGGCATTTACGCCATCTGCATGGGCATGATGATGTGGAAATAATCTTCCGCCGGTTCCGGGCGGAGCGTCACCGCTTTCATCGCCTCGGAGAACGCAAAGGTAATGCGGTCTCCGGCAATCACTTTGAGCGGCTCTTCCACATAATGGTAGTTCATTGCGATCGTGATTTCCTGCCCGTCGTACTGGCACGGGAATTCTTCCTTTGCGTCGCCCAAGTCCGATTCCTGCGACGTGACGGTGAGCAGTCCGGGGCTTGCCGTCAGGAAAATGCGCCCCGCCTTTTTGTCCACCATGAGCGACGTGCGCTTGAGCGCGTCCACCAAATCGCTTTTCTGCACCTGAAAACTGTTCGGCTGATGTTCGGGAATGACGCGCTGATAATTGGGAAACTGGCCGTCAAGCAGGGTCGAAGAAAGCTCGTAGTTTGCAAAGCGGAAGAAAATCATCTTGTCCACGATCGCGACGGAAATATTGCCTTCGTCGGACGCGTGTTTTGCCACGATGTTCAGCACTTTTGGGTGCACGATTGCGGACGGAAAATCCATCACGCCGCCCAGCACCGTCTTTGACGCATACGCAAGGCGGCGGCCGTCGGTCGCGACAAGCACGAGGTTGTCCTCTTTTTTCTCAAAATAAACGCCGTTCATAAAGTAGCGCGTCTCGTCCTCGCTCACCGCAAACGATGTCTGCGCGATCATCGCCTTCAGCTCTTTGCCGGGCACTTCAAAGAACGGCACTTCCTGCACTTCGGGGAATTCCGGGAATTTGTCCTGCGACATACATTTGAGCTGGAATTTGATTTTTTTCGTCGTGTGGCGGATAATCGCGACGGTCTGGTTGTCTTTCTGCTCAAGGTTGCACTCAATCTCGCCTGCGGGGAGCGACGCAAGGATTCCCATGAATTTATCGCAGAAAATCGTCGTCGAACCTTCTTCCTGAACGTCAACGGGAATTTTCGTCTCAAAATTCACTTTTATGTCGGTCGCCTTGATGACAAGCGCGTTGTTCTGCGCCGTGAGCAGCACGTTTGAAAGAATGGAAATCGCGCTTTTTGTGGAGATAATCTCCTGCGCAATGGAAATCTCGCTGATCATCGCGTCGCGGTCAAAGGTAAACTTCATGTCTTACTCCCTTAGGAACGGCCCCCTGCACAAGCCGCCGTAGTATCGTAGTATTATAGCACAATTCGCGCGGTTTGTCTTGTGTTTTCTTTTGCCAAGGAACGCGGGGAAAAATGGGGGGCATGGAGAGATTACGTTTTCTTGTTTTGGGAAGCCAATCGTAAAAAATAAAATGACAGAATCCAGCCAATAATTATCAATATCGCGCCTATTTGAAAACTTGAAAGACTATATTCTGCTGCTATTCGACCGATAGACCCTAGCCCGCCAAAAAAACTTATTGCAAGGAAAACATGGTCTGCGGTAAGCGATTCTTCTTCCAAATCGTCTCTATAAAATTGCGAATATATGATACTGATTGCGGCGGCTATGAAAACTAATGCCATGCACACGGCAGATCCTTTTTCGTCTGCATTCCAAAACTGTTTTGTCAAAGTAACGCCATTGCAGTTGCATGAAATGGGCATAAAAAACCCGATACACACAAGCAAGAGCGCGCGTTTGCTCCATTTTATATACGTTGCGATCATTTTTTATGCTCCTTGATAGTTTCAATCAATTTGCGTACAGCGGCATGGGTGACGTTGCTGCTTGCTTTCGTTGGAATGATGATTCCATAGGGGCGTAAGTATTCTCGTGCTATTGCCCGCATTTTTCTATACGGTCGTTCTCCGCTGTCTGCATAGACGATTTCGCCGTATATGCAACTTCTTCCGCTTGGATGATATGTTCGTGCAATATATGCCGTATTGTTAAAAATGAATTTTTCTTGGTCAATTATTGTTTTTTGTTCTTCCATAAAAACTCCTAATATAAAGAATTTGAAGCGTCAAATGCACTTACAAGGTAAATCCATTTTCCGCTTTCATGTTGTTGTATGCTGTATGAAGCATAGGAAAACCAGCCCGACTCCCACTCTGTAGAGCCGACAGATTGCTTTCCCTGTTTTCCGAAAAATTTCGTGGCTTCCTGCTGAAATTCATTCCGTATGTTTTCCACAGAATTCTTGTCTTGTGCGACAAAAAGTATTTCTACCATATTCACTGTATTGTCAGACGGACTTTTTATGCCGTGCAGTTCAATGATTTCGTTGTCGGCAGTTGTTTCAACAGATTTTTCGTATATACCATTCCCTAATTTTTTGCCACTTAGCAAATATATATCCCACCAACCAATTCCAGCCATGTGATATTCCCAGTTTTTTCGACTAACAGGTTGTAATTGAGTTGACACTTTGTGACCTAAAGGACGTTGCAATCGGTCAAAAATATCTGAAGGCAGGATACATTTTTCGCTCGTATTTTTTGAAGTCTGCTTTTTTTCAACACTTGTTTCATTCGGCGCATTTTTCGTTGACGCGCACGAAACGAAAGTTGCGACAATAATAAAAATTTGAATGATTTTTTTCATTTTCATACTCCTGGCTTACGTTATATTTTATGGCTCAGTTCTGTAAACTCCGTTCTGATTCCAAACAGGCACATCGACATACCGACACGTTGACCTTGTGCACACAATGGCTTTGAAATAATCGTCTCGCTTTAAGTTCATAAGTTCGCTGACCATTGCCTGCGAAATCTTTTTGGGGTACACAACTCCGACATAAAAAGAGTCCGAAGTGTCAAGCTCGACAATATACTCATCAAAAAAGCTTTTCCGAACCTGATAAACATAGCCAGTAATTACTATACCTTTATTTGCAAATTCGGTTTCTTTTTTCTGCTCGAAAAGAAGCTCATTGTTCCCGCAAGAATCCTTTACCCTGTTGTACCATTGAATTAACCCATTCGCGCTATATTCTGACATAGTATTCTTTTGCTCATGTATACGTTTCAAAGTATTGTAGGAAAATATATGCGCATTCCCATCAAGACTCCCTTCTAGAGATTCCGAAAAACAAAGATAACCGCAAAAGCATAACGCAATAAGTGCCAATATTTTTTTCATAGAAAACTCCTTTAATGTAATTTTAGAAGAAGATTACAGCAATTTTAAAATATAAGCAATAACTTATAATGTTTTTGCTTATATTTTTCTATTCTTTCTGCGATGGAAATGAATATGGCGGTTGCGCAGGTTATAAAGGAACTGCGAAAAAAGAAACATATTTCACAAGAAAAACTTGCGGACGCCATAGATTCGCACCAAGTTTATATATCTGAAATTGAAAAAGGAAAGAAAATACCGTCAATAACGATTCTTTACAATATAGCACATTGTTTTGGAATGTCGCTGACAGAATTCGTGGGAACTATCGAAGAAAAACTGAACGACCTTTAACAGAAAGTTGGCATATTACGGCCTGTAATGTTGATGACACGAACGGCCAAAAGGAATTATTTCCCGAAAAAAACAACAACCCGCCAAAGCGGGTTGTCCTTTGTGTTAGCTGGGGTTGGACTTGAACCAACGGCCTCCGGGTTATGAGCCCGACGAGCTGCCAACTGCTCTACCCAGCGTCGTAATGTTTGGACAGTATAAGCCGATTTTTGGAAAATGTCAAGGAAAAGTACGGCGTGTTTAAAAAATATACGCCGTACTTTTTTAAAAATACGCCGTAAAATTTTTAAAATACGGCGTGTTTTTTTAATCTGATTGGCAGGGAATGCGGGGATTGTATCATCGGCAAGCGGGTTGTTCTTCCTTAAATCATATTGTTTTGCGGTATGCGCTGAAATTTTTTGTGTATAGGCACTACACGAGTTCGTTTCATGCTATAAAACAAACACCTGTAGTGCCTATACACGAAGTCCTGTAGTGCGTAGACAGGAGTTTGTGTAGTGCCATAAAACAAACTCTTGCAGTGCCGATACCGATTTAATCGAATGTCAGCAATCGGTTCGTTTATGTTCCTATTCTCCGTGTCTTTATGCTAAAAATTTTTCCGCAGTTTTGTCGATTGTGCGATGCAGTTCTTCTGTTATGATTTTTATGAAATTTTCTTTTTGCGGGTTACATTGGGGGTCTTCTGAAAAAGATTCCCCGGCAAACAACGCTCCGACTGGCACATTAAAAAACATTGAAAACTTTGCAAGCGTTTCGGGCGAAACCCATTTTTTGCAATTTTCAATGTCGTTGATAAACGTCATTGCCATTTGAAGCTCATTCGCAAGTTTTTGTTGTGATAATCCGAGTTGCTTTCTCAAGTTTTTTAAATTCTGTGCAAGAATTTTTCGCACTTCCATTTCTGTCATATAGTTTGACCCGCTAATAGAGAGGTACAAATTATACTATTGGCTTGACTTTTGCGCAAAACTCTAATAGAGTTGATATAAACTCCGCTATTAGCGGATAAAACTATCTTTTTTTCATTGAAGGAGTAACAGTATGAAAAAGAAGCCTTTGGTTGCGCTCTTTGTGGTCTTTGCATTGATTGTCGGGTTCGTGGGATGCGACAATGAGTGGGGAGATGACATGGAGGTTAAAAGAGGAGACGATGGGGTATACACGCTCGTAAAGTACAACGGTACTGACACCCATGTAACCGTTCCATCTCGTATTGATATTATCGCTGACAGGGCGTTTGAGAATAATCAAAATATAGAAGAGGTAACAATAAAAGATGGAGTAAAACAAATAGGGTGGTGGGCTTTTTCAGGCTGTACAAACCTTAAAACTGTTACAATTCCAAAAAGCGTGACAGATATTGAGCAATATGCTTTTTATAACACTGAACTTAAAACAGTGTATTATAAAGGCTCAGAAAGTGACTGGGGCAACGTTGATAAGTTTGGCGCGTTTTGGAACAGAAATGAAAAAATATACTATAATCAATAACTAACATTATTGATTATTCTATTTGGCAAAACTTGCGATGGCAATTGTTAAAATGACGGAAAGCAACAAGAACGCGCCTCGTAGTGGAGCGCGTTCTTGCTTTTACAGCGTCACGCCGTCTTTGAAAATGGCGATTTCGCGGTAGCCGTTCTTTTCGTTTTTGGTGACTTTCCTGCCGGAAACGATGTCGATAATCAGTTGCAGCAGGCGGTCGCGCACGGTGTCGCTCGGTTCGTCAAGGACATCGGCGGCGTCAAAGTCAATCCAGCCGTGCTTGTTTTGGGCAAGCGGATGGTTGGTCGCGATTTTGACGGTGGGAACGGGTGCGCCGAGCGGCGTGCCGCGTCCGGTCGAGAACAGGATGATGTTCGCACCGGCGGCGGTCATGCCCGTGGTCGATACGATGTCGTTGCCCGGTCCTTCAAGGAGCGTCAGCCCTTTTTCGGTAAGGCGTTCGCCGTATTTCAATACGCCGGTGACGGGTGCTTTGCCGCCTTTCTGTACGCAGCCGAGCGACTTGTCTTCCAATGTGGTGATGCCGCCCGCCTTGTTTCCCGGTGAGGGATTTTCGTAGCAGACTTGGTTGTGACGCGCGTAGTAGCCTTTGAATCCGTTGATGAGGCTTACGGTCTTGTCAAAGCGGGATTCGTCCACGCAGCGGTTCATCAGCATCTGCTCTGCGCCGAACATTTCGGGGACTTCGGTGAGCATGACGCGCCCGCCCATGCCGGTCATTGCGTCGCAGATACGTCCGATGAGCGCGTTCGCGGTAATGCCGCTCATGCCGTCCGAGCCGCCACACTTCATGCCGAGCACGATGTCGGTGAGCGGAGCCGGTTCGCGTCTGAATGCGCCCGCGTATTCGGCAAGTTCGGTCAGCAGTTTTTTGCCTTCCGCGAGTTCGTCCTCAAAATTCTGCGCGACCATGAATTTGACGCGGTTTTCGTCGTATGCGCCCAAGAATTCTTTGAAATACGGAATGTTGTTTTCCTCACAGCCGAGCGAGACGACAAGCACGCCGCCCGCGTTCGGGTGATGAACCAAATCAGCAAGGATAGTTGCCGTGGTTTCTTTGTCGCCGCCCATCTGCGAACAGCCGTAGGGGTGCGTCCAGGTGAAGAATCCTTCCAGCCCGCCCTGTTCGCTCGGCTTTGGCTCGCCGCCGCAGAACTGCGCGTTTGCCCACTGGGCGAGCGTTTCCGCGATTTTGTTCACGCAGCCCACGAGCGGAACGACCCACACTTCATTGCGGCTGCCTACGCGCCCGTCTTTCCGCTTGTACACGTTGACGGTCGGCACGTTGGCGCGGAGTTTTTCGGTGTCTTTGTACCAGGCGTCATAGGCGGCCTTTGCTTTTGCGCCGTCGTAGGTGTAGGCAAGCTCGCCCGAAAGCAGCGTGTGGATATTGTGCGTGTGCACGTGCTTGCCCGTCGCGATGTCTTCCGTCGCCTCGCCGATCGGGTAGCCGTATTTGATAATCGGCTCGCCTTTTTTTATCTCTTTGATTGCGAATTTGTGTCCCGCCGTAATATCTTCCTGCAACGTCACGACGACTTCCGGCACGTCGTCCATTGCCTCAAGCGTGACCTGCGTTCCCTTGGAAAGCGGCTGGAGCGCGACCGCGACCACATCCGCCGCGTTGATTCTGATGGCAATTTTGCTCATGAGATACCTCTGATTGAAAAATCTGTGACTTTAGTATACTATGAAAATCAGAAAATGTATATGGAGAACATCATGCAGATAAGCGATTCGATTAAATATGTCGGCGTTGACGATCACGAAATCGATCTTTTTGAAGGGCAGTTTGTCGTTCCCCACGGCATGGCGTACAATTCGTATGTCATTCTTGACGAAAAGACGGCCGTCATGGATTCGGTGGACGCGCGGTTTGGCGATGAGTGGCTTGCGAACGTTGCCTCGGTGTTGCGCGGAGCGTCGCCGGATTATCTGGTCGTGCAGCACATGGAAATGGATCACAGCGCGAACATCAAGCGGTTTGCCGAAACGTACCCGGACGCAAAAATCGTCTCCTCAAAAATGGCGTTTATGATGATGAAGCATTATTTCGGCACGGATTTTGCGGACCGGCAGGTAGTCGTTGCCGAAGGCTCAACGCTGGAGCTGGGTACGCGCACGTTGCAGTTTGTGGGCGCGCCGTGCGTGCATTGGCCCGAAGTGCTGTTCACGTATGACACAAAAGACAAAGTGCTGTTCAGCGCGGACGGATTCGGCAAATTCGGCGCGAACGATTACGACGACCCCGAAGGCTGGGCGTGTGAGGCACGGCGGTATTATTTTGGCATTGTCGGCAAATTCGGCGCGGACGTGCAGTCGGTGCTCAAAAAGGCGGCAAAACTTGACATCAGCGTGATTGCGCCGCTCCACGGGCCGGTTCTGCGCGAAAATCTTGCGTATTATCTGAATGCTTACGACACGTGGTCGAGCTACGGCGTGGAAAGCGAGGGCGTGACGATTGCCTACACGTCGGTGTACGGGAACACCAAGCAGGTCGCGGAAAAGTTGGCGGAGATTCTGAAGGCGAAAGGCTGCCCCAAAGTGGCGATTTCTGACCTTGCTCGTGCGGACACCTACGAATGCGTGGAAGACGCGTTCCGCTACGGAACGCTCGTGCTTGCCACCACGACGTACAACGGCGACGTGTTCCCCACGATGCGCGAATTTATCGAGCATCTGACGGCACGGAATTATCAGAAGCGCACGGTCGCGCTCATCGAAAACGGCAGCTGGGCACCGACGGCGGCAAAATGTATGACGGCAATGTTCGCCAAGTGCAAGGACATCACGATTGTGGACACGTGCGTGACCGTCAAGATTGCGATGACTGACGAGACAGTGCGGCAATTGGAAGCGTTGGCAGACAAATTGATGGAGACAAAGCAGTGAAATATCGTCGGAAAGAAACCGTTGAGGCGGTGCAGTGGGACGGCACGAATCAGGAGGACGTAAAGGCGTTTGCGCGGCAGTTTGCGCTGTTCGACTATGCGGACACCAACCATGACGGCAAAACGTTTGATGCCGTGCTCAAAATAAAGACGATGCATCATATCGTTCCTGCGGAAATCGGCGATTACGTGGTGCGCGGCACGAAAGGCGATTTTTTTGTCGCCAAGCGCGAGGAATTCGAGGCAAAGTACGAGGAAGAAAGATAACGAACGATAGTTTTATGACGATCGTTCGTTCGTTATGTTGCCATGGATTCCCCCGATTTTTACGAAACAAAGCCGCTTGCGGCATTGTCCGCAGAAGAATGGGAACGGCTGTGCGACGGGTGCGGAAGATGTTGCTACCGAACGTTCGTTATAGGGCGAGGAAAGCGCGAAAAAAACGTCGCGACGCGCATTGCCTGCGATTTGCTTGACATGCAGACGGGAAAATGTACTGCGTATGCCGACCGCTTCAAAATGAACAAAGACTGCATTCGCCTGACGAAAAACAACGTGGGCAAATGCGACTGGCTTCCCCAAACGTGCGCCTACCGTTTGCGCTATTACAAACGCCCGCTGCCGGACTGGCATCCGCTTGTTTCGGGGCGCGCGGAAACCGTGCGGGAATCCGGCATACCGATACAAAACGGCATACACGAATGCGACGCGGGCGACGACTGGGAACGCTTTGCCATTGATGAAACTTAATCACGCTGGCAAAAAAGCCGACGCAGGAATATGCGTCGGCTTTTGTTTGGGCAGTGCGCGTGTTATTGCGCCTGTACAAAGTGCAATAGCGTCGTGCCGTCCGCGTCATACAGCGTCAGCCCGTCGCCGTTGAGCGAGTACGAAGCCGTCTTGAAAAGATTGTCGATGAACAATTGTTCCGCCGCCATTTCTTCTTCCGACCCCGCGCGGCGCGTGAGCGGTCCGTCGGCAAATGAAAGCGCGTGTGTCTTTTCGTCCGCCGTATAGCCGAGGTTCAGAATATTGATTCCCGTAAATCCTGCCGCCGTGCCGTCCGTAAATGCCAGCGTGATAGTGCCCGGCTGTGAGACGACCGCGTTGCCCGTATTCGCCGCAGAAAGCTGCCATGACGTGCCGTCCAAAGTTTTCTTCACGAATCGGGCGGTTGCCGTTCTGCCGGAAAGCACGAGTTCGGAATCCGTCACGCTCCAGGTGTCCGCATTGCCGAGCAGTTCAAGGTACAGCGTCTCAAATTCCATTGCGTCCTGCGGCCCTGCCATGCGCGTGGAAGCAAGGTTGGGCGCAAACGTGATTTTGTTTCCGTTTGCGTTCAGGCTTCCCCGGTAATTGTTCACGCCGGAAAATCCCGTAATGTCATATTCGCCCGCGCCTTTGTCCGTGACGGAAAGCGTCGCCGTGACAATGGCAACTTCCGTTCCGTCTTTTTCAAAAGAGACCAGTTCCCAGTCGCCGCGCGCATCGACCTTTGCCGTTTTGGAGGCGCATGAGAGCAAGAATCCGCATGAAGCCGCCGCAAGGGCGAGCGTCGCAAATCGTTTCATAAAAATCTCCTGTTATTTTATAGTAGGAATTTTCGCAATAATAAAGAAAAGTGGCGATTTTTGCAAGTGCCGCCGCTACTTTTCTGCCCGTATTCGCGCGAACAGCCGCCGCAACAGTCCCACTTTGCCCAGCGAAAGCCAGAACAACAGCATGAGGAACAACACGCAGGGCACGCCGAACACCACGACTTTGAGCGCGACAAAACCGAACGCCACGAAGAAACGCGCCACGTCGCCGACGAATTCCCGCGCCGCCGTCCGTATGCTCGGCAGGACGAATCCGCCGTTGCCGTTTTGGTTTACAGGCAGTTCAAGATAGACGGAAATCTGCGAAAAATCAATTTGCGTGGAAAGGCGGTTCATCTGCCCTTGCATTCGTTCCAGTTCCGCCGTCACGTCATTGATTTTTGTTTCGATTTGCAGCAGTTCCTGCATCGTTTTTGCGGTGGCAAGGTAAGCTTTGAGCCGTTCGAGCAGCACTTTTCGCGTGGAAAGGCGCGTGCTGAGGTCGTAAAACCGCTCGGTCACGTCGTCGGTGTAGATATTCTTTGATTTGAGGCGACCGAACGTTCCGCATTCTTCCATTGCCGGGGCGAATGACGCGCTCGGAATGTTCACCGTGATAGTTGCCGAGGTTTCGCTTTCGGATGAGTTGGAAATGTAGCCGCCGTACCGCTTGACCCAGCTTTCGACCATTTCTTTTGCTTCGCCAAGATTCCGCACTTCAAGCCGGAGGTTGCCGCTATAGATGATTTTGCGCTCCTGTCCCGCTTTTACGCCGGATTCGCTGCCCGCCGCCGGAGCCGGGACCGGGGCTTCCATTGCTACCGCCATGTCCATGACGGCTTCTGCCATTGGTGCCCGGCTTGCCCGCAACTTTGCCGACGCGTTCTGCATCACCGTTGCTTTTGTCATACCGCCGACGCTGTTCTTTGTGCAAGCAGCCAGCGCGAGCAGGCACACGCCCGCCAAAACAAACCGCGCCACGCGGGCGGCACGTATCGTACATCGTTCCATAAAAATCTCCTGTATGCAGTGGGAATGTTCAATTATACTGATAAAGAAACGCTTTGGGCGAAAGGTTACCGTGGGGACGATGTGATGACAAAGCCGCTGAATAGTTCTATAATATCGACCATGGGAAACCTTTTCTTTACGGCGGTCATTTATCCGCTCACTCAGATAATTGAGTTTGCGTTCGTTTTGAGCGACAAGATTATGGACAGCACGGGGCTTGCGCTCGTGGGCGTGAGCCTTGCCGTGAGTTTGCTCACGCTTCCGCTGTACGCGGTGGCGAAGCAGTTCGAGGACGAGGAGCGCGACCTCCAGCTCAAGATGAAGGCGCAGACGGACAGGATAAAGAAATGCTTCAAGGGCGACGAGCAGTACATGATTCTTTCCACGTACTACCGCCAGAACCATTACCACCCGATCATGCAGCTGCGATCCGCGTTCGGAATCCTCATTCAGATTCCGTTTTTTACGGCGGCGTATGCGTGTCTTTCGCACATGGCGGCTTTGCATGGGCACAGTTTCCTTTTCATAGCGGATTTGGGAAAGCCCGACGCGCTGTTCAGGATAGGCGGATTTACGGTGAACGTGCTACCGCTTTTGATGACGGCGATAAACTGCGTCTCGGGCGCGATTTACACGAAAGGGCTTCCGCTCCGCGAAAAATTGCAGGTGTATCTGCTCGCGCTGCTTTTCGTGGTGCTGCTCTACAATTCTCCGGCGGGGCTTGTCGTCTACTGGACGATGAACAACGTCTTTTCGCTCGTAAAGAACATTTTCTATAAATTCAAGAGTCCGCTCAAAGTCTTTTACGGTATCTGCGCGCTTGGGTGCGCTGCCGCAATCGTGTGGGTGATTTTTACGCGGCATTTCAATTTTATGACGAAAAGTCTTATGATCGTGGCGTTCCTCGTCATCATTGCATCTCCGCTGATTGTGCGGGCGATGAATGCCGCGGTGGACAGGCTGCTTTTTCCGTTGCGCGACAACAGGCGGCTTCGGACGGGGCTTTTCTTTGCGGGAGCGGGCGCGTTCACGTTGCTCGTCGGGCTTGTCATTCCGTCGCTGCTCATCGCGTCGTCGCCGGTCGAATTTTCGGGGATTGACAATTATCCCGACCCGCGATTTTTCGTGCGGAACACGTTCGTGCAGGCGTTCGGGCTGTGCTTTCTTTGGCCGTCGCTCGTGTTCTTCCTTTTCAAGGAGCGCGTGCAGACGATTCTTTCCGCGCTGTTTTTGTTCCTTTCGTTGACTGCGTTCGCGAACGCGTTTCTTTTTCAGGGCGACTACGGCTATCTTTCGACGCTTTTGGTTTTTACGGAGCGTTCGGATGTGGTGTCTCCTGCGGCATACGTTGTCGCGAACCTTGCGGTGATTGCCGCGATTTTTGTCGCCGTGCTTGCCGTCATACGGCTGGGGCTTTCGCGCGGGGCTTGCGCGGTGATGGGAATTGCATGCGCGTCGCTTGTCATGCTTTCATTCGTGCAGGGGCGCAAGATTTCGGCAGGCTACCGCGAATATCTGCGCGTTTCGGCAGGAACAAAGGCTGATTCAATCGAACCGATTTTCCATTTTACGCGGACGGGAAAAAACGTTGTGCTGATTTTCCTCGACCGCGCGCAGAACCGTTTTGTCGAGCCAATTCTTGCGGAAACGCCGCGCCTGAAAGATTCGTTTTCGGGCTTCACGCTTTACAAGAACACGGTTTCATACAACTCGCACACGCTCATCGGCGCGCCGCCCGTCCACGGCGGCTACGGATACACGCCGCTTGAGATGAACAGACGCAGCGATGTTCCGCTCGTGGAAAAGCACAACGAGGCGATTTTGCTTTTGCCGCGGATTTTTACGGAGCAGGCGGAAGGATTTTCCGCCGAGTCAAGCGACGCGTCCTGGGCGAACTACAGCTGGATTCCTGACATTTCGATTTTCAAGCCGTACCCGAAGATCAGTGCGCACGTTACGGAGAACGCGTACCTTTCGTTGTGGTATGATGAGCATCGCGACGACGGCGCGGCGTTCACGGTGGCGAGCGCGGTGCTCAAGCGCAATATCCTTTGGTACGCGATGTTCCGCGCCGCGCCCGTGGTTTTACGCCCGGTCATCTACAAGCGGGGGCTGTATTGGTCTGCGGACACGGGTGTCGAGGACGCGAACAAGTATCTTTCAAATTATTCCGTGATGGAATATCTTCCCCGGCTTACCGACTTTGACTGCGAGACGGAAAATTATTTCTTGAGCTTTACGAACAATGCGACGCACACAAGTTTCATGTTGCAAGCCCCGGATTACGTTCCGGCTGCGGAAGTGACCAATTACGGCAATTCCGAATACGCGGGCGATGAAGCGTACTCGTCCATGGCGGGAGTCATGCATCGCCTTGCGGAATTCTTCGATTATTTGAAAGAGAACGGCGCGTATGACAACACCCGAATCCTCGTCGTTTCCGACCACGGCAGTTCCGCGCGGGAAAAAGACTTTCAGTGGGACGAAAAATTTGAAATGCTCAGGCCGGGAAGATACCATCCGCTTTTCATGTTCAAGGATTTCGGAGATACGGGCGACTTTACGACAAGCGATGCATTCATGACGAACGCGGACGGCCCTGCGATGCTTTTGGAAGGATTCGTCGAAAGCCCGGAAAATCCGTTCACGGGAGATGCGGTGACGAACGCGTCAAAATCGGACGGCGCACTCATCAATACGTCGAACCTTTTCATGCCGTATCACACGAAAAGCAAGTATGTATTCACGTCTCCGCCAACAGACTGGTATCGCGTGAGCGAAAGCATTTTTGAATCGGAAAACTGGAAACAAGAAATTGTGGAGGAAGTGGAATGATGCGGCAGTTTTTGTATATCGATTTAATGGGTATGTTTCTTTTTTCAATTTTATGGTATTATAAAAAGATGTGGTGGCATTCGAATGTTGTCATGGTACAGGATTGATATAAAGTTTTATTAGAAACGAGGAAGAAAATGGGGTCTATACTTTTTGCGATGATAATTACACCGCTTGTCAACATTCTAGAATTCTTCTATGTCTTGTTTGACAAAATTACAGGCAACATCGGCATTGCGGTCGTGGGCTTGAGTTTTGTCGTGACAATCTGTACGCTCCCGCTGTACATGGTCGCCGAGAAGTGGCAGGAAGAAGAGCGTCGGAAACAGGACTTGCTCCGCCCCGGCGTAAAGCGCATCAAGGCGACGTTCAAGGGCGACGAGCAATACATGATTTTGACGACGTTCTATCGGCAGAACCATTACCATCCGCTGATGGCATTGCGTTCGTCGTTCAGTTTGCTGATACAGATTCCGTTTTTCATTGCGGCGTACACGTTTCTTTCGCACCTTGAGCCGCTTCGCGGGTATCGCTTTCTTTTCATCAACGACTTCGGAAGCCCGGACGGCGCGTTGAAAATCGGCTCGCTCGCGGTGAACGTGCTTCCGATTTTGATGACGGTCATCAACTGCGTTTCGGGCGCGATTTATTCGAAAGGGCACGGCGCGGGCGAAAAAGTCCAGATTTTCGGTTGCGCGGCGGTATTCCTCGTTCTCCTGTACAATTCTCCGGCGGGACTTGTCGTGTACTGGACGATGAACAATGTCCTTTCGCTCGTGAAGAACATTTTCTACAAACTGAAAAATCCGAAGCGGGTGATTTTTGCGCTGTTGTGTGCGGTCAGTGTGCTCGGCTTGATTGCGGCGTTCACGGTGCTTTCGGGACGAAAGACGGCGTTCCGTGCGCTCGTCGTGGCAATGGCAATCGTTTTGCCTACGTTGCCTTTTTTTGCAAAAAAAGTTTCGTCGTTCCTTGAAAAAAGCTTTACTGTCCTTGACGGAAACAAGCGGCTGCGATTTGCGTTATTCATGCTTTCCGCCGTGACGCTCGCGCTCCTTGCGGGCTTGGTGATTCCGTCAATGCTGATGGAAAGTGAGCCGGAGAATTACTGCTATGTGGAAAATTACGCGTCGCCGTTTGTATTTTTGCGCTACACATTCTATCAGGCGGTTGGCTGCTTTGTCCTATGGCCGCTGTGCTTTTACGCGCTTTTTTCTGCGAAAGTGAAGAAAGTGTTTGCGGTGGGCTTTCCAATTGTGGCGATGTGCGCATTGTTGAACACGTTCGCTTTTTCCGGGGACTATGGTCCGATTCTGCCGGAATGCATTTTTATGAACGCTCAATTTTTTATGCCGACTTTGCTTTCATTCGTGGCGAACGTCATTCTGCTTGTCGCGATTTTTGTCGTTATAATTCTATTGATGAAACTGCGGCCGTCTGTGGTTGCTTCGGTGTGTGCCATTATGTCATTTGCTTTGCTTACGGTCGGCATTCGGAATTCTGCAAGCATTGCGGGCGCGTTCGCAAAGATGACTCCGCCGCAAGAAAAGACGGAGATAACCCCTGTGTATCATCTTTCAAAGGACGGCAGAAATGTCATAGTCTTTATGATGGACGCTTTTTTTATGCCGTTCGTGGAGCGATGTTTTGACGAAGATCCAAATTTGAAAGAACAATTCGACGGCTTTGTTTTCTACAAAAATACGGTTTCGCTCGCCGGGCGGACGATGACTGGAACTCCGGGACTTTTCGGAGGGTACAGTTTCACGCCGTGGGAAATCAATGCGCGGACGGATCAGACGCTTCAAGAAAAACAAAATCAGGCAATGCTCACAATGCCCGTGCTTTTCCATGAGGCTGGCTTCGACGTGACGATTACATGGTTGCCGTATCAGAATTTTCTTGAATACCCAATAGAGCGGATGTATGACGGGTATGAATACATTAATAGGGTTGAGACACGCGGCGCGTATTCCGACCTTTGGTATCGCGAACATGGGGTGGAAAAAGGCTTGTATCTCGCGCATGATATCAAAAGAAATCTCATTTGGTTCAGCCTGTTCAAGATTGTTCCGCCGATTTTTAGACGCGCAGTTTATCACGGTGAGTATTGGACATCGGTTATTACTTATGATGGATTTCCGCGTTTTGTGGACAATTATTCCGAATTTGACTATCTTCCTGCTTTGACCGACACGGACGCGCCGAACGACAGCTTCATTATGATTGACAATGAAATGGCTCATGAGGCGCTTTTGTCGGATGCTCCGGATTATGTTCCGTCTGACAAGCCCGTCACGGTTTTCGGCAAAAGTGAATTCGCATGGAATCCTTTTTTTACTTCTATGATGTCAGCGTTTAAAACTTTTGCGCGGTTCTTTGATTATCTTAAAAAAATTGACGTTTATGACAACACGCGCATCATAATCGTAAGTGATCACGGACAATTTGTTCGTGTGCCGGAACTTGTGAATGACCTGCCTGTTTTTGATTCTTACGGAAAGGAAAAATATGTTGCATCACTTTTGGTGAAAGATTTTGATAAACGGGGGGGGGTGATGACGAGCATGGAATTTATGACAAACGCAGACACCCCTGCGCTCGCAGTTGAAGGGATTATTCCAGACGCGAAAAATCCTTTTACGGGCGCTCCGCTTGCTCCAGCTGATAAAACAGAATTCGTAAAAATATTGACGCATCCGCCGGAGAGCACGCGAATAAAGAAAAATACGCAGTTTTCTGCTGAAAAAGACGAATGGGTAACCGTCAAGGACGACATTTTCGTAAACGAAAACTGGAAGCCATATACCGATATCAAATAGGAGAATATTAAAATGGAACTTTTGTACATTGACCCGGGCACGGGAAGCATGCTTTTTTCTGTCTTGATTGGGGCGACGGCGACGTTGTATTTTCTTGCGCGGGCAGTTATCTTGAAGCTGAAATTCATTTTGGGCGGAAAGAAAGGCGCGGCGCAAGTGGATGCGTCCTATCGCCCCTATGTCATCTACAGCGAGGGCGGACAGTATTGGAATGTCTTTAAGCCAGTGGTCGATGAGTTTGAACGGCGAAAGATTTCACTGTCTTATCTGACTTCCTCGAAAGATGACCCCGTATTTGCCCAACAGTATGCGTATGTCAAGCCTGAATTTATCGGCGAGGGGAACACAGCATTCGCGCGCCTCAATATGCTTTCGGCGGGCTTCGTGCTCGCGACCACTCCGGGGCTTGGCGTGTACCAGTGGAAGCGCAGCAAAAACGTGAAACACTATTCGCATGTCCTTCACATGCCGAACGATGCCACCACATATCGCTTGTTCGGTTTGGATTATTTCGACTCCGTTCTTCTGACTGGCGACTACCAAAAAGAAGACATACGGACACTGGAAACACAACGGGGTCTTGCGCCGAAAGTTCTTGAGACAGTCGGTTGCACGTATCTTGATGTCCTTTCCGAGAAAATCAAATCGTTGCCTGCGGAAGAAGGACATACATTCACTGTGCTCGTTTCGCCGTCTTGGGGCGATGTCGGCGTTCTTAAGCGTTACGGCGAACGCCTGCTCGACCCGCTGGCAGAAACAGGATGGCACATCATTATCCGTCCTCACCCGCAATCGAAAAAGTCTGAGGCGGATATGCTGGCACGGCTTGAACAACGCTATGCGGACAAATCAAATGTGGAATGGGACTACAACCGCGACAACATTCATTCTATGAAACGTGCGGACATTATGATTTCGGATTTTTCGGGCATTATCTTCGACTATACATTCCTCTGCGACAAGCCTGTCATGTACGTGAACGCCGATATGGATTTGCGCCCGTATGATGCCTACGACTTGCACAAGCAGTTGTGGCAGTTCTCCGTCCTTGAGAAGATGGGAATAAAACTGAACGAAGCGGATTTTGCGGACATCAAGACAGTCATTCGCAATGCGAACGACAGCCCGGTACTTGCCGCGGAAAGAAAGGAAGCAAAACGGACTGCATGGATGCACGAAGGCGAGGCAGGACGGCGGATTGCAGATTTTATGCTGCGCACCGTTGAAGAGCAAACGCAACAGATGAACACTACTGGTTCAAGCAAATAATAAGGAGTTATGATAAAAGCACCGCACAAATAGCGCGGCACTTTTATCATGACAAGTTTCCGTTGGAAACTTGCATATTTAATGCACATTCCGCTTGAAACTTCGCGCGATGCGCTCGTTGCGAAGCACTGCGTTGCGAATGTGCGTAAAAAGTCAATCGAAAGTTCCAACTTTCTTCTTGACTTTTTATGGGAGGACGACATGAAAACGGTATACCTTGGAATTACGGGAGATATAATTCATCCTGGAATCATCAACATAATAAACGAGGGCGCAAAACTCGGAGAACTCACGATTGGTCTTTTGACGGACAGCGCGATAGTTTCCCACAAGCGTCTTCCCTATCTAACATACGAGCAGCGCGAGAAAGTCATTGAAAACATAAAAGGCGTTTCGCGTGTTGTTCCTCAAGAAGACTGGAGCTATGTTCCCAACTTGAAAAAATACAAGCCCGACTACATAATTCACGGCGATGACTGGAAGTCAAACTATCTTTCAAAAATCCGCGACGAAGTTTTTGAGACGATGAAAGAATGGGGTGGTGAAGTCGTGGAAATTCCCTACACGCAAGGGATAAATTCAACGGCTTTGTCCGACAACGCAAAGTCCATCGGCACTACGCCCGACATTCGCCGCGCGACGCTCCGACGGCTGCTTGCCGCAAAGCCCATCGTCAGGATTATGGAAGCGCATTCGGGCTTGAGCGGCCTGATTGTCGAAAACACGCAGGTTATGAAAGAAGACGGGCTGCACGCTTTTGACGGAATGTGGTCGTCTTCGCTTACGGACTCGACGAGCAAGGGAAAGCCTGACATTGAGGCGGTCGATTTGACGACGAGAATGCAGTCGCTCACCGATATTTTGGAATGCACCTCGAAGCCCATTATTTATGACGGCGACACGGGTGACATTCCTGAGCATTTTGTCTTTACCGTGAGGACGCTTGAGCGCAACGGCGTGAGCGCAGTAATCATTGAAGACAAAAAAGGATTGAAAAAGAATTCGCTTTTCGGAACAGAAGCAAAACAAGTCCTTGCGACGGAAGAGGAATTCTGCGAGAAAATCAGCGCGGGAAAAAAGGCGCAGGTCACGAAAGACTTTATGATTATCGCCCGAATCGAAGAGATAATCGCGGGCTACAGCGTTGACGAGGCGATAAAAAAGGCGTTCGCTGCGGTAAAGGCTGGCGCGGACGGCGTTATGATTCACTCGAAAGACAAAAGCGGCGAAGACATAAAGGAATTCTGCCAAAAATTCCGCGCAGAATACAAGAACGTTCCCATCGTGCTTGTGCCGACGACATATAATCAGTTCACGGAAACCGAGCTTGCAAGCTGGGGCGCGAGCATCATCATTTATGCGAACCACATGCTCCGCGCAAGCTATCCCGCGATGCAAAAATGCGCCGAAGAAATTTTAAAGGCCGAGCGCAGTTTGGAAGTGAACGATTTGTGCATGCCGATAAAGCAGATCCTGGAATTGATACCGGGAACAAAATGAAATTGCCGTTTTACTTTTGGCAAAAAGGAAAAATTTATGATAGAACCAAAATATTTTTACGACTTGGCTTTGGCGCATGGAACGGATTTCTTTGCGGGCGTGCCGGATTCTTTATTGAAGAATTTTTGCGCGTACATAACAGACAATGCGCCGGCCGAAAAGCACATCATTTCGGCAAACGAAGGCAGCGCAACGGCTTTGGCGGCTGGCTACCATTTTTCCACCGGAAAAATTCCGCTTATCTATATGCAGAATTCCGGCGAAGGCAACATGGTAAATCCGCTTCTTTCGCTCGCAGACCCCGATGTTTATTCCGTGCCGACGCTGATTTTGATTGGATGGCGCGGCGAGCCGGGTGTGCACGATGAGCCGCAGCATGTGAAGCAAGGAAAAGTCACCTGCGATTTGCTCGACGCAATGAAAGTGCCGTACCAAATTTTGAGCGCGAATCCCGAAGATTTGGAAAAGCAGTTTGACGAAGCGTATTCCTGCATACACAAGAATTCCGCGCCCTACGCTTTCGTAATCCGAAAAGACACGTTTGCCGCCTACACCTTGAAGAATAACGAAACTGTTTCCGGTGACATGAGCCGCGAGGAGGCGATTGAAAAAATCATGCTGCTTGCGGACAAAAAGGCGGCTTTCGTTTCAACAACGGGAATGGCGAGCCGGGAACTGTACGAGCTGCGCGAAAAGCATGGAATGAAGCACGAAAAGGACTTCCTTACGGTCGGCTCGATGGGACACGCAAGCCAAATCGCCCTTGCAATTGCGATCCAAAAGCCGGAGCGGAAAATTTTCTGCATCGACGGCGACGGGGCGACTATTATGCAAATGGGCGGCCTTGCGACGATTGGCACTCGCGCTCCGAAAAACCTTGTCCACATCGTGCTGAACAACGGCGCGCATGACAGCGTTGGCGGCCAGCCGACCGTAGCGCGAAAAATCGACTTGTGCGGAATCGCAAAATCCTGCGGCTATGAAAGCGTAAAAAAAGTCGAGACGTTGGACGAACTTGAGAATTCGCTTTTGAATTTGGAAAACAAGTTGACTTTTATCGAAGTAATCGTGCGGAAAGGCGCGAGAAAAGATTTGGGTCGTCCCAAAACAACGCCAATCGAAAACAAAGAAGCGTTTATGAATTTCTTGCAGGAAGCGTAATCATTTTTATGCGAATTTAATTTGGAGGAAAGCATGACAAAACAAGCGGTGATTTTGGCGGGCGGGCTTGGTGCGCGGTTCGGAAAGCGCACGGAGGCGATGCCGAAAGGTTTTATTGAAATTGACGGCGTTCCGATGGTGGAGCGTTCGATCCAAAAGCTGATTGCGAACGGCATTGAAGAGATAATAATCGGAACGGGACATTGCTCCGAATTTTATGACGCGCTCGCAAAAAAATATCACGTCATAAAAACCGCCCGCAACGACAACTACGCGAACACGAGCAGCATGGGAACGCTCGCCGTATGCGCCCCGCTCATAAAAGGCGATTTTTTGCTTTTGGAAAGCGACTTGATTTATGATGCCGTAGCCCTGAAAGTCTTGCAAAATGAATCGCGCGCGAATGTGATGCTGGCAAGCGGCAAATCGAACAGCCACGACGAAGTGTATCTTGCCGCGGACGAAAACGGCGTTTTGCAGGAAGTTTCAAAAGACAAAAACATAATTCCAAATCCTGCGGGCGAACTTGTGGGCATCAGCAAAGTCTCAAAATCCTGCCTTGAAAAAATGCTTGATTATTACAACTCCTCTCCGAGCCTGATTAAGCTAGATTATGAAAACGCCTTGAAGCACGTTTCGGTTTCGGGAGAAAGCGTTTTTGTAAACAAAATCGAATTTTTGGCGTGGACAGAAATCGACGACGAATCCATGCTTTCACGAGCGTTGGACGAAATCTATCCACGCATAAAGGAAAATGAAAGCTTGCAAAAAATTCGCCGCGAAGTTTTGCTGAATCCGGGACCTTCCACCACGAGCGACAGCGTAAAATACGCGCAGGTTGTCGCGGACATTTGCCCGCGCGAACTGGAATTCGGCGACCTCATGGAACAAGTCGCGAACGACCTGACCGCCTTTGTCGCCGACACAAGCAAGTACACGACGATAATGTTTGGCTGTTCGGGAACGGGCGCGGACGAGGCGATGGTTTCTTCCTGCGTGCCGCCGAACGGAAAACTGCTCGTCGTTGACAACGGCTCTTATGGCGCGCGGCTTGCAAAAATCGCAGGCGTTTACAATATCGACATGGATGTTTTCAAAAGTTCGACGTACGAGCCGATTGACATTGACGCGCTTGAAAAGCAATTCAAGTCAAAAAAATACACGACGTTCGCGATGGTGCACCACGAGACGACGACGGGACTTTTGAATCATGTCGAGGAAATCTGCCCGCTCGCAAAGAAGTACGGAATGACGACTATCGTGGACACTGTTTCTTCTTATGGCGGAATGCCGATCGATCTTGAAAAATTCGGCATAGACTTTGCGACATGCACGTCGAACAAACACATCGGCGGCATGGCGGGAATCGGATTTGTCGTCTGCAACAAGGAAAAACTTCTTGAGCAGAAGGACTGGCCGATGAGAAACTACTATTTGAATCTTTACGACCAGTATCAATATTTCCTTGAGACAAAGCAGACCCGCTTCACTCCGCCGGTGCAGACGCTGTACGCGCTCCGCCAGGCAATCACGGAAACAAAAGTCGAGACTATCGAAAAGCGTTTTGAAAGGTTTACCGAATGCTGGGAAATCCTTGTCCGCGCGCTCGACAAAATCGGCTTGAAAATGCTTGTTGACTGCAAGAGCCAGTCGCATTTTATTACCGCCATTTTGATTCCCGACACGCCGCGCTACAATTTCAACGCTTTGCATGACTTTTCGCGTTCAAAAGGCTTTACGATTTATCCGGGAAAACTTGGAAACATTGATACGTTCAGAATCGCGAACATGGGCGACATACAGACTTGCGAAATGCAGGAATTTGTTGCCGTGCTTGAGGAATATATGCATTCAATTGGCGTGTGCTGACGAATAGGGCGGCATTTTGTGTCGCAGGGCTTCGCCGCCATCCAACTTTACTCCAAAAACACGGTGTCAAGCCATTGCATGCGGTTTTCGCACCACTGTATTAGGTAGTCGGTTTCGCTCTGATATGTTTTTCGGTTGCGGTAACCGGGTGCGCGCGGCCATACGGAACTTCCGATGATGTGCCAGACGGAATCGTTCAGCTCGGCGGCTTCGGTCAGGCGATCTGCCTGCGCTTTTAGCCAGACGAGCGACTCTTCTAGGGCGGGGCGCGTTTCCCGGTACCGCTCCTTTACGGCGCGCACGAACTGATCGTCGCCGAACAGTTTGTTGTACCAATAATCCTGATTGATGAGAAATCCCTCCGCGTCTTTTGCGGCGGTCGAATTCTCCTCGGGGTCAAAAGAATGGAAGTGCGAAATCCACACGCTGTCGCTGAGCAGGGAAGTGTAGCCGCCGGCACAGCCGGTGCTGCCTTTTGTCGTGTTCCCGAATGCGATGTCATGATCCCACGCCGGACCCATAAAAAGTTTCTGCTTGCCGTAGTCATACGTCATGAACACCGAGTTGTAAAATTTCGCGTCGTAGTTCTTGGAGAATTCTGCCAGCAGGTACCAGTCCACGAAAGATGCCTCGTCGAAATGCCGCCTGTAGCCGATGCCGTCGTCCGAATACAGGATATGTTCAAGCTCAAGGATTTTTTCCGCCCAGCGGGCGTAGTTCTCCTCGGAAGATTCCGGCTGGCGGATATGAAAATCAAGCCCGTCAATTCCCCGGAAACTGTGCGGCCGCCCGTCGTGACTGTCGATTTCCGCGAGGAAGCCTTCGCCCGCGAACGAAATGCGGTTTTCCGCGATGTCGATTTTTTCCGTCAGCCCGTATAGGCCAAGATATTTTCCGTTCACGAAAAGTGTGATGAATTCCGAAGAAGGCGTCCACGGCATCCTGTCCCACACCGTGTGCGCGAGGTGCTCGGCATAATAGTTGCGGAGCATTGAGCGGTCGAGGGCGTTTGCCATGAGAATCCATTTCTGCGAGGACGGAAAGCCGGCAAGGGGACGCGGCTCGTCCAGCTTCAGGAGGTACGGCTTTTTCTGCGTGAGCGGCGTTTTCCAGGTGGAATTCCCGTGCCCGCGGATTTTGCACCGCCCCGAAAATTCGCCAAAACGATACGAAGCCTTCACGTATTTGTCTTTCCGCTTTATCGGGCTGTTCTTGTCGGTCTCAATCAGGAGGACGGGAAAGCCAAGCTTTTCGCACTGTTCCACCGTGACGCTCCGTTTTGCCGATGTCAGGAACGCGAATACCGCGCCAAGCGAAAGCAGCAGCAGGAACAGGCTGAAAAAGACGGAATATCTTCGCATGAACATGCTAGTACGTAACTTCCCCGTCGTGAGCAAGCAATGACGAAGAAGTGACCGCACTCAGCGCGGCGATTTCCTGCACGAGCGGAGCGTCTTCCTTCGCGCGCACTTCAATGACGAGGTTGATTTTGTTGTCCGCAAGGGTGCGGCTTTTTACGGCGAACACCTTGCAGTGCCTGCGCACCGCCGCCATGATTTCTTCTTCAAGCGCGTATCCTTCCCCGCTTACCATGAGGATTTTCGGCGCGCGGGCAACCGGAATCCGGTCAAACACGAACAGCGCGATTGTCAGCACGAACGCGAGGACACACGAAATCTGCGCGAGACCTGCGCCGCAGATAATCCCGGTCGAAATCGCCCAGAACAGGAACACCAAGTCCATCGGGTCTTTGACTGCCGTGCGGAAGCGGACGATAGAAAGCGCGCCGACCATACCGAGCGAAATGACGACGCTCGACTGAATTGTAAGGATTACCGCCGCCGTAATCAGCACGAGCGCGGGGAGCGCGATGTTGAACGACTTTTGGTAGAACGTCTTGCGCGTGAGCAGCCGGTACGCAAAGAAAATGTACAGCGCGAAGAACGCCGAAATCAGGAACACGACGATGATGTTCTCAGGAGTCGCGTCATAGCGGGTGAATCCTTGGATAAAGGATTTCTTGAAAATGTCTTTAAAAGTCATAGCCACCTCTCATACGGTATTTTCTGCAAAGATAATATTTTGAGAACGAAGTCCATTGCAGCGCGCTTGTCTGCAACGCCTCGTTTATGAAGTCCGGCAGGAATCCGTCGAATTTCACTTCCATCATGTCCGTTCCAATGGGAAGCACCGGGCGGAACGGCGCGTTTCCGTCAAAGAAGCGTTCTATTTTGTCCGAACTTCTGAGATTGCGGTCGAACGTGACGCGCACGTTTCCTTGCTCATAGACGAACGGCACGCGCTCGTAGGCGACAATCACCACCGGCCTGAGCGCGCGCATGTGCATCTGCATGATCAGTTTTTTCAGGAGATACGGAGTGCCGCCGTCGAATGCGGGAATGATACCGCCCAATATCTGCTCGCAGACGGCACGCGAAATCGGGCAGGAAATTTTCCGGCACATTCCCCGCTCCTTTTGTTTCAGCTCAAGTGAAATGCGCTTGTCCGAGCAGTTGTAAATGCGTATGCGGAATTTCTCGCGGGGGTCGGTGCCGTCTTCGTTTTCAAAATAGCAGGTGTCGTACAGGTCGTCAAAATAGACGCTCCTGATAGAATACCCCCCCCATTAGCGAAGCGGTCAAGCCGCATCACGGAAGCGACGCGGGCTTGCTGAACGGCGAGCAGACAGCCGGGAGAAACATACTTGTGCTCATTTCGGTACTTTTTGTGCAATTCCATGCGAAAACAGTTCGCTTCAAGAAAAATCGGTTTCCGAACATTCGGTAACTTGAGAGATATTATATACTATCCGGGAGAAGATTGTCAAGGCGGTAGCGATGCCCCCTCACCAACACAAATACCCGCTTATCCAGCACTCCACCTTGTCGTAGTCGCTCGTCGGTTGGAGATGCGACGTAAGGGCGATATACGTCAGTATGAGCGTCTTGCCACCGCTGAGGGGTATGATGAGCGGTTCGTAACGTGTTGTGTCTTCTTGCGGGATAAAAGGAGTCAGCGCGTCGGTGAGGTCAAGGTTCTTTCCGTTTACTTCTACCTCTGCGAATATGCCTTTTTCGTTTGTGATGCATTTGTGGTAGTCAATTCGTTTCATATATGAGAACGCGGACACGTCGATCGTTATTGCGTCAGGGACATTTAGATAGAATTGCGCCTTCGTTTTTTCGTCATACTTCGCCTCTTCAAAGTCAAAGCCGAACGTTTGCTCAAAATCTTCTACATCATTAACCTGTGCCCATTTTGGCATTGAGGGAGAGTCGTACCTGTGCCAGAGCGCGTTCCATGATTCATACACGGTGCGTTTTTCTTCCGCCGTCAATGCCTCTGCCGCGCCTTCTGCCACGGGAACGCCGTTTGCGAGTAGGTCATGCGCACGGTAAACGCGCACGATGCGGGCGACTTGGCTGCGCATTGCCACGTCTA
>CAMWTK010000001.1 GCA_947177175.1 uncultured Treponema sp. | reverse complement strand
CTCGGAAGCGTGGTCTCTCTCTCCCCCAAACCCCCTCTCTCTTCCAGCACCGCTTGGGGCGCTGCCCCAAGACCCCGCTCTGCACTTGTTGACGGCTTGCCCGCGCCTGACAAGTGCCTGAAAACGGCGGTTGACGGCTTGCCCGTGTCTGACAAGTGCCTGAAAACTGCGGTTGATGGCTTGCCTGTGTCTGACAAGTGCCTGAAAACTGCGGTTGATGGCTTGTCCGCGCTCGACAAGTGCCTGAAAACTGCGGTTGACAGTCTCCCGGCACTCGACAAGCATTCAAAAACCACGGTTGATGCCTTCTCAGTACTCGACAAGTACCAAAAAACGGCGGTTGACGGCATTTCGTTGCCCGACAAGCACCCAAAAACTACGGTTGACGGTTCTTTGTTGCCCGACGGACACGCAAAAACGGCGGTTGCGGCGGTATCTTGCGGATTCGGCGCGGGTCACGCGCTCGGATATATCACCACACAAAATAAGGAGAAATCACGGTGAAAGAGATTCAGGCAGTTCCGGTCACGCACATGAACAATGCGGCGCATTTCATGTTCGTGTCCAACATGGCGAACAGGGCGGAGAAGGACGCGGCGGTGTCCGAAAAATGCGCGGCGCAGGTAAAGGCGCTGCGGGACGCAGTACGGGCGGAGGACGAGAACTTGCAGACCTCGGCAAAAAGCCTGACCACGGACAAGATCGCGGCGGCGGACCGCCTGCGCGACCAATTGTACGCGGGCTACAAAAAGGCGGTGGCGGGCTATGCGGGATTCCCGGTGGAGTCGCTTGCGGACGCGGCAAAGGTCCTCAACCAGCACATCAAGGACTACAGGATTGACGTGCAGGCGCAGCTGGACAAGGAGACGGGGCTGCTCGTCAACTTCGTGCAGGACTTGGAGGGCAAATTCGCCGAGCAGGTAAAGGCACTGTCGCTCACGGCGTTCGTGGAGAAGCTGAAAGCCGCGAACGAGGAAGTGCGCGCACTCACGGGGCAGCGGACGGACGAGCGGTCGGCAAGGACGGCGGGCGCATTGAAGGCGGCGCGGGCGGCGAGCGACGAGGCATACAAAATACTCGTGCTGCACGTGAACGCGCACGCGCTGCTTGAGGGCGAGGAAGCCTACGCGGCGTTCATCGGCTACGCCAACACGGAGATCGAGCACTTCAGGCAGGAGGTGCTGGGCGGGGCGAAGAAAAAGGGCGCGGCCTCCGCGGACGGCGCGGAGTAAGCGCGTCCCAGGCAGGAAGCGCCCAGATAAGGGGAACACTCGCGGCGCATGCCGCGTGTACATAACTGTCGGCGGACAGTAAACGCAGGGGGTTCTCTATGAACACAAAAAAAACACTGGTTGCCGTGGTTGCGGCTCTGCTCGTGGCGGCGACGCTGCCATGCTTTGCGAAAGGGAATGTCGTCACGCAATGGAAGATAACAGATGGCGGCGAAGGACTTTTCATTACGTTCTACAGCGACAAGACTTTTGATGTTATCGTTACCGATGGATACGGTTCTTCTGAAAAAATAGAAGGAACATATTCCGGCGACACCACAAAGGACGGCAAAATCTCGCTGATAGCAGCAAACGGTCACGAATCTATTATGGAGACAGTGGGAGACCTGCTGGACTTTAATGGACTTGTATTGACAAAAGTAAAATAACCGCTCCCGCTGCGGGACGCCGGATGGTGTCCCGGTCGGGAAGCAAAAGGAGTTTTTTATGAAATACGAAGGAAAGTACGGAACGCTGGAGATTGACGAGAACGGCTCGCTGGGGTATAAGCCCGAAGTCTACTGCACGGAGCTGAACCTCGGCGGCGCGCTTACGGCGGACAACGTGAAGGCGCTGCTCAGATGGAAAGACTACCGGTGGCTTTCCCCGGACAGCGACAATACGGAAAAAGTGCTGGCGCGGCTCGACGACATCAACGCGTTCCGCGCGGGCAAGAAGGCGGAGCTTGAGCCTTTCTTCGGCGGTGGCGGCGTGTACAACGTGTTCATAAAGCACATTGCGCGGCCGGCGGACTATCCCATCTATGACCGCCACGTCCTTAACACATACTACCGGCTTGAGAAAGGCCTTGCGGACGGCGAAACCAAAGAGCCGAGCCCAGCACTATATGACGAGTACCGCGTCTTCTTCTTTAAGGTGTACGAGGCAATGTTCGGAACGGGCGAGCGCAAGAACGACCTTGAGACGGTGCGGAACATGAAGCGGGTGGACAACGCGCTTTTTGAGTATGACAAAGCGCACGGGAAAAAATAGGGCATGACCGCGGGGCGGACGCTCCGCGGACAACATAAACAAAACTTTTTCATCAAGGAGTAAAACATGAAAAAGACAGCAAAGGCGGCCGCGCTCGTTGCGGCAGTGGTGCTGGCGGCGGGCTTGACCGCGTGCCAGAAGAAGGACGGCGCGGCGCAGCAGCCGGCGGGAACGGCAAAGGCAGCAAAGCCCACGCCGGTGAACGAGTTCAGCAGGGAGCTGACGGAGGATTCAAGCGGCGTGCGCATCCTGGAATACAACGGCAGCGCCAAGAGCGTGGTGATCCCCGCGGAGATAGAAGGGCTGCCCGTAAAGGAAATCGGCGAATATGCGTTCATAAACAACGACAAAACACTGAAAAGCGTCACCGTTCCCGACTCCGTAGAGAAAATCGGCAAAAATGCGTTCATGGGCTGCAAGTCTCTGAACAGCATCATCATTCCCGACTCCATAGAGAAAATCGACGAATTTGTGTTCTGTAACTGCATTTCCCTGAAAAGCGTCACGCTCGGAAACTCCGTAAAGGAAATCGGCTACAACGCGTTCTCTAACACTGCCCTGGAGAGCGTCACCATTCCCGATTCCGTAGAGGAAATCGGCATCGAGGCGTTCGGTGGCTGCAAGTCCCTGAAGAGCGTCACGCTCGGGAACTCCGTGCAGAAAATCGGCTGCTTTGCGTTCAGTGGCTGCTCTGCCTTGCAGAGCCTTACCATTCCGGATTCCCTGCAAAAAATCAAATTTGTTGTCAACTCTTATGAGGGGGAGAGCGGTGCGTTCAAGGGCACAGAGCTTCCGCTCGCGACCCAGGCACGGCTAAAGGCGCTGGGGTACACGGGCAGTTTCTAGGAGAGGGCCGCCCCTGCGGGCGGGGGCGGAATAACAAGCAACGCGCGGATAGTGGGAGAGCCGTCACCACGACAATCCAACGTATGTTTTGCCGCTCCCGCCCAAGTCTGGCGGCGGCATGCCGCACTGTACATCATTCGCAAAAACGGGTATACTCTCCGTGTATATTTTTTAGGTGGATGTGACGGTGGATTATTCGGAACTTACATTGCATGAGAAAGTGCAGCAGGGTATTGCCGGGGCGGGGTACGTGACGTGTACGCCCGTGCAGGAGCAGGTGCTGTCGGTCGCGCTGGACGGGTCGGACGTATACGTGCAGTCGCAGACGGGAACGGGAAAGACGGCGGCGTACCTGGTCACGGTTTTTCAGGAACTGCTCACCGCGCCGGAGAAGCAGGGGAAAAAGGCGCTGGTCATGGTGCCGACCCGCGAGCTTGCGGTGCAGGTGGAAGAGGAGGCGAACCGGCTGGGCGCGCACACGGGGCTTGTCTGCGCGAGCTTTTACGGCGGCGTGGGGTACGACAAGCAGGTCGCCGCGCTCAAGAAAGGCGTTGACGTTATCATCGGCACGCCGGGGCGCGTGATCGACTTGCAGGAAAGCCGCCAGATGGACCTGAGCGGCATTGCCGTGCTGGTGCTGGACGAGGCCGACCGCATGTTCGACATGGGATTCTATCCCGACTTGCGCCGGCTGCTTGCCGTGCTGCCGTCGAGCGAGAGCCGCCAGACGATGCTGTTCTCCGCCACGCTCAATTCGTATGTCAAGAACCTTGCCTGGGAGTACACGCGTGACGCAAAGGAAATCACGATCGCGGCGGAGCATATCACCGTGGACGAGATTGACCAGGAGCTGATCCACGTGTCGAGCGACGAGAAGACCGCGCTGCTGGTCGGCATCCTTTTGCGCGAAAAGCCCGCCAGCGCGATCATTTTCTGCAACACCAAGCGGATGTGCGAGGTGCTTTCCAAGCGGCTCGCGCTGAACGGCATTGAGAGCGAATTCATCATCGGCGACCTGCCGCAGTCCAAGCGGCTCAAGATCATGGACCGCTTCAAGGCGGGGCAGGTGCGCTGCCTGGTGGCGACCGACGTGGCGGCGCGCGGCATTGACGTGAGCGATTTGGCGATGGTCGTGAACTTTGACCTGCCCAACGAGGCGGAGAACTACGTGCACCGTATCGGGCGCACCGCGCGCGCGGGAAAGAGCGGCAAGGCGTACACGTTCTGCTCCGAGCAGGATGTCTACAGTCTCGTGCCGATCGAACGCTACATCGAAAAACAGATCCCGGCCCGCGTGGCAGTGCGCGAGGATTTGGGCGAGGACAAGAGCAAGGGCATCTATATCCGCACGGAAGACTGGCGCGAGGACGACGGGCATGGCGGCCGTGACGGCAGGCGCGGTCGGGGCAGACAGGACGGCCGGCGGGATTCCCGCCGTGGCTCGCGCGGACGTGACGGGCGCAGGCCGCAGGGCAGGGACGCGCGGTCGGCGGACTTTGCGCGCGATGTTCGGACGATGCAGAGCGATCTGGCGCGGCTTTCTACGATGAGCGCGGACGAGCGCATGAAATACTACAAGGAAAAATACGCGCACGGCGCACAGCCGGACGGCAGAACCGGGCGGAACGCGCGGCGCGACGGCGCAAAGCAGGAGCAGCGGCGGAACGGAACTGTCCGCGTGGACGGCATCCGGCGCGGGGAGCAGCCGCGCCGCAGCCGCAACGATGTCGTCCCCCGCACGCAGCGGAAGCGTCCGCAGGAGCGGGGCGGCGCGCGGCAGACGGGGCATGCGCCGAAAAAACTCGGCTTCTTCGGCAGGCTGAAGTCGCTGATCGGCAGGAACAAATAGGGGGAAACGGGCATGATTACGGTATCAGATGTCAGCCTTCATTTCAGCGAAAAGCCGCTGTTCAAGGACGTGAATCTCAAATTCACCGCGGGAAACTGTTACGGCATCATCGGCGCGAACGGCGCGGGAAAATCGACGTTCCTCAAGGTGCTTTCCGGCGAGCAGGACCGGGACAGCGGCGAGGTCTTTATGACTCCCGGCGAGCGCATGGCGGTGCTCAAGCAGGATCACTTCGCGTTCGACGCGTACACCGTGAAGGACGTGGTGCTGTTCGGCTACCCCGTGCTGTACGAGTGCGCCAAGGCCCGCGACGAAATCTACGCCAAGGCGGACTTTACCGAAGAGGACGGCGTGCGGGCGAGCGAGCTTGAGGCACAGTTCGGCGAGTTGGGCGGCTACGAGGCGGAGAACCAGATCGAGCAGATGCTTTCGGGACTCGGCCTTGAGGAGAAATACCACGACAAGATGATGGGCGAGCTGGACGAAAGCCAGAAAGTGCGCGTGCTGCTCGCGCAGGCGTTGTTCGGCAATCCCGACGTGCTGCTCCTCGACGAGCCGACGAACGGTCTTGACCTGGAATCAATCGCATGGCTTGAGGACTTCCTGCTCGAATTCCCGAACACCGTCATCGTCGTGAGCCACGACCGCCACTTCCTGAACGCGGTCTGCACCTACATCTGCGACATCGACTACGGCAAGATCACGCAGTTCGCGGGCAACTACGATTTCTGGTATCAGATGAGCCAGATCCTTCAGAAGCAGGCGAAAGACCAGAAGAAGAAGAACGAGGAGAAGGCAAAGGACCTGCGCGAGTTCATCCAGCGCTTCGCGTCCAACGCGGCAAAGTCCCGGCAGGCGACGAGCCGCAAGAAAGTCCTCGAAAAGCTGGAGCTGGACGACCTGCCCGTCACGAGCAGGAAATTCCCCTATGTCCATTTCCAGCCCGACCGCGACATCGGCAACAACGTGCTTGAGGTGCGCAAGCTCAGCAGCACGGACGACGACGGCGTGCCGCTGCTCACCGATTTTTCGCTCGTGGTGAACCGCACGGACAAAATCGCGTTCGTCGGGCTTGAGCACAATGCCATATCGTCGCTGTTCGACATCATCTCCGGCGAGAAAAAGGCGGACCGCGGCGAGTATTTCTGGGGGCAGACGACGAGCTTCGCCTATCTGGGGCGCGACAACAACCGCTATTTTGACAACGACTACACCATCACCGACTGGCTCAAGCAGTATTCCAAGGAGCAGGACGATGCCTACGTGCGCGGCTTCCTCGGCAGGATGCTGTTCACGGGCGACGAGAGCCTGAAGCCGGTCAAAGTGCTGAGCGGCGGCGAGAAAGTGCGCTGCATGCTCTCCAAGCTGATGCTCGTCGGCGCGAACGTGCTGATCATGGACGACCCCACCAATCACCTTGACCTGGAGGCGATCACGAGCCTGAACGAGGCGCTAATCCGCTTTCCCGGCGTGGTGCTGTTCTCAAGCCATGACCACGAATTCGTGTCGTCGGTCGCCAACCGCATCATCGAGATTACGCCGTCCGGCGTGTTCGACCGCATGATGCCGTTCGACGACTACCTTGCCGACGAGCAGATCCGGCAGCTGCGCAAGGAAGCCTATGCCGGCACGGACAAGAAGATACGGATTTAGCCGTGGCCGATACCCCCGTCGTTTTGGGCAGGACCGTGGACGGACAGACGCGGTGCGTGCATTACCATTCGCCGGTTGACATCGTGGCGATACGGTTTAAGTGCTGCGGGAAGTGGTATCCGTGCTATAAATGCCATGACGAATGCGAGCGCCATGCCATCGTCCGCTGGGAAGAACGCGAGTTCGGTCGGCGCTCGGTGCTGTGCGGCGTGTGCGAACGGACGCTCGCCATCCGCGACTATCTGGGCGCGCCGTCGTGCCCGCACTGCGGGAGTCCGTTCAACGCGGGCTGCCGCAAGCACTACGGCATCTATTTTGCGGTTCCCGAAAAAAATGCGCCCTGTGCCTTGACATAAACCTGCGGAAAGTATATACTGCTGATACTTACGCCGCTGTAGCTCAGTTGGTAGAGCAATGGACTGAAAATCCATGTGTCGTTGGTTCGATTCCAACCGGTGGCAAAAAGAGCCTCGCAATGCGAGGCTCTTTTTTATGCGCCGGGAACATTTGCGGGCGGGGCTTCGCCTTTCTTGCCGCGCCGGGCGACCACCTCGTTGAGGCGGGCAATCTCCGCTCCCACGGCGGCGGCAAACGGCGTGCAGCGGCGCGGCGGGTGCGGTTGTCTTTTTCCGCGTTCTGTGTCATAATGATACACATGGCGACGACGACTTTTGCGTTTGCGGGCGGCGGGACGGGCGGGCATATCTATCCCGGGCTTGCGGTGGCGGACGAGCTGCGCGCGCTTGCGCGGGCGCAGGGCAGGGACATTCGTATCATCTGGCTGGGGAACAGCGGCGGCATGGACCGGGAGCTGGTGGAGCGGAGCGGTTCGGTGGACGCGTTCTACGGCGTTCCGAGCGGCAAGCTGCGGCGCAATGTGTCGCTGAGGAACGTGCTCGACGTGTTCAAGGTCATGGCGGGGGTGCTGGTGTCCCTGCGGCGGCTGGCAAAAAGCAGGCCCGCGCTGCTGTTTTCCAAGGGCGGGTTCGTGTCGGTCACGCCGTGCATTGCGGCAAGAATCCTGCGCATCCCGGTCTATACCCACGAGTGCGACGTTACGCCGGGGCTGGCGACGAAAATCAACAGCCGCTTTGCAGACAAAATCCTGGTCTCCTACGAGGCGACCAAATCGTTCCTGCCTGCCGCGCGGCGCGCAAAGTGCGTGGTGACGGGGAATCCGGTGCGGCCGGCGTTCTATGCGGCGGACGCGGAGCGGGGCAGGCGTTTTCTGTTTGACGCTGAGCGTCCGCATAAGCCGGTGCTGCTGGTGATGGGCGGAAGCCTCGGCGCGCATCAGCTGAATATGCTCGTGCACGATAATTTGGACTGGCTGTGCGAGCATTTTACGGTCGTGCATCAGACGGGAAAGGCGGACGAGGCGATGACGCAGGTCCGGCATGAGGGCTACTATCCGTATGCGTTCATCTATGCGGAGCTGTGCGACGTGGTTGCCGCGAGCGACGTGGTGCTTTCCCGCGCGGGCGCGAACGTGCTGTGGGAGTGCGCTGCGCTCGCCAAGCCGATGGTGCTCGTGCCGCTGTGCGGATCGGGGACGCGCGGCGATCAGGTGGACAACGCGGCATTTTTTGTGGAACGGAACGCCGCGCTCATGCTGCTGGGCGAAGAGGCGGACGGCGCGCACCTCAGGGACGCGCTCACGCGGATGGAGCGCGCTGACTTCCGCACGGATTGCGCGCGCGCGTGCGGCTCGCTGTCGGCGGGCAGGCGGCCTGCGCAGGAGATTGCGCGCATTATTTTTGACGGAGTTGTATCATGACATTTACGTTTATCGACGCGCTGTTTTCCGCGCTCGTCGTGCTGTTCGCGCTTGCCGGGGCGGTGCGCGGGCTGATACGGGAAGTGTTCGGCAAGCTTGCCGTCGTGCTCGCGGTGCTTGTCGCCATCAGTTTTTTCGGCGTGCTTGCGGTGCGGCTGGCGGCGGTCATACCGAATCCGATTGGTGCATCGGTGGTGGCGTTCCTGCTGCTGTTCGTGGTGACGTTCATCGTCGTAAAAATCGTCCAGCTCATGCTCGGGGCGGTGTTCCGCGGTGAGATTCTGGGCAGCCTGAATCGGACGCTCGGCTTTTTCTTCGGCGCGCTGGAAGGGCTGGTGCTGGTCGCGCTGATCCTGCTGGTCAGCACGGTGCAGCCCTGGTTCGCGGGACTGCGGGAAACGATGTGCGCGTGTTTTTATTGGCATCTGCTGGGCGGCTTTCTGGGGCTGTCGGTGAGCTATGTGCGGGGAATGGTTGCCTGATGTTCGATAATCTTTTGTACCAGAACGCGGCGGCGTTGCTCAAGGACGACATCGCGCACGGACGGCTGCCCGGCGCGCTGCTGCTTGCCGGGCCTGACAGCAGCGGCAAGCTGACCTGTGCGCTTGAGATCGCGCGGATTCTTTCGTGCACGGCGGCGGAATCGCGCGGGCGGTGGCAGTGCGACTGTCCGTCCTGCCGCAAGCACAAGGAGCTTGCTAGCACGAACGTGCTGCTTGCCGGGCCGCGCGACTGCGCGCTTGAAATCCTTGCGGCAAAAAACACGTTCCTGGCTGCCGTGGCGCAGGACGCGCCGTATCTGACGGCGGCGCGCTATCTGTTCGTGCGCGCGGTGCGCAAGCTGACGATGCGTTTCAGCCAGGTTTTGTGGGAAGATGACGAGAAGGTCTCAAAAATCGCGCCGGTCGTGCAGGCGATAGACGAGCAGCTGGAGCAGATTGACGGCACAAAGCCGCTTCCCGGATACGAGCGCACCGAAAAAATTGCGGCGGAACTGGTCAAGCAGACCGAAAAGCTGGAGTCGGCGTTTATGTACGATTCGCTTCCGATCCAGCAGATTCGGCGGGCGGCGGCGTGGGCGCATCTCAGAAGCCCCGACGGAAAGAAAGTGTTTATTATCGAGCATGCCGACCGCATGAACGAAGCTGCCCGCAACGCGCTGCTCAAAATGCTGGAAGAGCCGCCGTCCGACACGGTGTTCATTCTGACGACTAGCCGCCGCGGGGCGGTCATGCCGACGATTCTTTCCCGCGTGCGCACCTATCAGTTTGCGCAGCGCACGGAACGCCAGCAGGCGGAAGTGATTGCGCGGGTCTTTCATGCGGATATGTCGGCGGGCGGGGGGACGATCGACGGGTTTTTGCAGACGTACCTGCCCGTCACGCCCGCCGCGGTGCAGGAACACGCGCGCGCGTTCTATGCGTCGGTCGAAAGAGGCATGTTCCCCGTGGTGGGCGACATCGTGAAAGGCTGCGCGGGATTTGAGCCGCGGCTGCTGTTCCGGCTTTTTTTGACGGGCATTCTGGGCGCGCAGATGACCGGTGAGCTGACCGCACAGGCAGGCGAGCGCGCGGCAAAAAACGTGGACGCGCTGCGTATCTGCTACAACAACGTGACCGTGTACAATCAGACTCCCGGTGCCGCGCTTGAGTCATTGTGGCGCGATTTGTTCGCCGTGCGGCGCGCGGAGCGGCACTGATGCGGACTTTTTCACGGCGCGCCTCGCAGAAAATCGAAAAACTCTCTTCCGCGCAGATTCAGTCGCTCGTGAACAATCTTTCCGAGCGTACCGAGGCGTTCTCGTCGATTTTTCAGTCGCTCTCCACGGGGCTGATGATCGTCAGCACGGACTGGCGGCTGCGGGAGATAAACAAGGCGGCGGAACGTTACCTGCCGTTCTCCCTGCATCCCGCCGCCGCAAAATCGGAAGGAAAGAAAATCTGGGAAATCATCGGCGATGCCGACGTTGCCGGGTTTCTCCGCTCGTGCGCTGAGACCGACAAGACCAACGTGCGCGACGAGTACACGCTTGCCACGGCGGGCGGCTCGATTCGCTTTGTGGACATCTCCGTCATGCCGCTGGTGCGCAACCAGGAGCTGGTCGGCTCGATCGTGACGATTGACGACGTGACCGAAAAACGCAACCAGGAAATCCTGCTGCACCGCATGGAGACGCTTGCCGGGCTGACGAACCTTGCCGCAGGCGTCGCCCATGAGATCAAGAATCCGTTGGGCGCGATCAGCATTCATATCCAGCTGATGCAGAAGGCGGTGCGGAAAAAGCGCGGCGGCGACGGGATGCTCCCCGACCCGAAATTCATGGAGCAGTACCTTGATGTCGTGAACCAGGAAATCGATCGGCTGAACAAAATCGTGGTGGATTTTTTGATGGCGGTGCGCCCTATTTCCGCGCAGCTGGAGCTGGTCAACCCGAACGTGCTGCTGGAGCAGCTCGTCTCGTTCTTCATGCCCGAATTCACGGAAAAGCACGTCGCCGTTGAGGCGCATTTCTGCAAGGATTGCCCGCGTCTCCTGCTCGACCCGAAACTGTTCCGCGAGGTCGTCGTCAACCTTGCCCAGAACGCGCTCGCCGCCATTACCGAGCGGTTTCCGTCCGGCGGCGGCCGGCTGACGGTGACGAGTGCCGTGAAGGACGAACTGTACGTCCTGCGTTTTGCGGACAACGGTATCGGCATGGGCGAGGAGACGGTCGCCCGCGTTTTTGAGCCGTATTTCACGACGAAGGCGAACGGCACGGGACTGGGGCTGGCGATGACGTACAAAATCATCAAGGAATTCTCCGGCGATATTACCGTGCGCTCGGAAAAAGGCGCAGGGACGGTGTTCGTGATTACGCTGCCCGTCCCGCAGCGGAACCGGCGGCTGCTCATGTACGACGGGAACGGGGCAAAGGACAAGGCATGAAATCGACGATTCTGATTATTGACGACGAAAAACATATCCGCGAGGGGCTTGCCGCCGATTTTGAGCTGGACGGCTACGCCGTCAAGGTCGCGGCGACGGGGCAGGAAGGGCTTGACCTGCTCGCGGGCGGCGACATCGATCTGGTAATCACCGACCTGCGGATGCCGGGAATCAGCGGCGAGGCGGTTTTGCGCCACGTGACCACCGAAATGCCGGGCATTCCCGTGATCGTGCTGACCGGGCACGGCTCGATTGACGCGGCAGTGCAGGCGATGCGCGACGGCGCGTATGATTTTCTGACAAAGCCGCTGAACCTCGACCAGCTCGGCATGATTGTCCGGCGCGCGCTTGAAAGCCGCGAGCTTAAAATCCGGCACACGCAGCTGCTCAAGGAAGTCGGCTCGAACCGGCAGCTCGACAATATCATCGGGAAGAGCGCGGAAATGCAGCGGCTGCTGACCATGGTGCGCAAGGTCGCCGATACCAAGGCGAGCGTGCTCATCACGGGCGAAAGCGGCGTGGGCAAGGAAGTGATTGCCGACGCGCTGCACAACCTTTCCTCACGCCGCGACCGCGCCTGCATAAAAGTACATTGCGCCGCGCTGAGCGAGACGCTTTTGGAAAGCGAGCTGTTCGGGCACGAGAAAGGCGCGTTTACGGGTGCGGACAGCCTGCACAAGGGGCGTTTTGAGCTTGCGCACGGCGGCACGATTTTCCTGGACGAAATCGGCGAGATCAACCAGAGCGTGCAGATAAAGCTGCTGCGCGTCCTCCAGGAGAAAAAATTCGAGCGCGTGGGCGGCTCGCAGACGATAGAAGTGGACGTGCGCGTCATTGCGGCGACCAACCGCAACCTTGAGGAAGAAGTCAAGGCGGGACGCTTCCGCGAGGATTTGTATTACCGCCTGAACGTCATTCATCTGGAAGTGCCGCCGCTGCGCGAGCGCAAGGACGACCTGCCGCTGCTCATCAGCGCGTTTTTGGACGAGTTCAACGCGGAGAACGGCAGCAAGATTACGGGCATCAGCGCGGCGGCGCGCACGGCGATGTATCAGTACGACTGGCCGGGCAATATCCGTGAGCTGCGCAACTGCGTGGAAAGCGCGGTGGTCATGGCAAGCGGTCCGGAAATCGAGCTGGAAGATTTGCCGCCCACCGTGAGCAAGGCGAGCCGGGCGGAGGCGATTGCAGTTCCCGTGGGCATCACGCTGGAAGCCGCCGAACGGATTATCATCGAAGAAAATTTGGTCGCCAACAAGGGCAACAAAAGCAAGACGGCGGACGTGCTTGGCATCGGGCGCAAGACGCTCCACCGGAAACTGGCAGAATACGGTCTGGAAACGGGCGATTAGGAGAAAAACCGTTCCAATGTTTCCCATGCGGCGATGACGCTACGTGTCTTTTCGCGCGCGACTTTTTGCAGGACGGGATTGCCGCCGTGGCGGTCGGGGTGGTAGTATTTCAGTTTTTCGTGATAGGCTTTTTTTGCGTCGTCGCGGCTCGCCGTCTCATCCAATCCGAAAAAGGCGAGGGCTTCCCGTATATCCGTCGGCAGGACGGAATAGACCGATGACCGCCGCTTCTTGCGCGGGATATTTCGATTCGGCTGTTCCATGTTCTGGCGGTGTTGCCCGGAGTCATCATTTTGCCGGGGCGATATTTTTGCGGATTGCGTTTTTCCGTCAGCGAATGCGGCGTTTTTGTCGGTTTCTGCGCCGTCGGCAGTTTCGTCTGCCGCTTGCGGGCCAGCGGGCATGGCGGAACGGACGGGAACCGTGCCGGATTCAAGCACGTCATGGAGCATATCGCCCAGGCGGTCATACATTGAATCCGGCATGACAAATCCTTCTGCCAATGGTCTCGCGTTGCGGGAAACGGCGCGCCGGTTGGCGCGCCGTATGGTCAGATGACCGTTCCTGCGGGCAGGGTCGCTCCCTTGCGGATGACGACGATGCCGTCGGAGATGTAGAACATACCGTGGTCGCCGTCCTCATAGGTGTTGCCGTCCACGTTGATGCGGCAGTTGTCCCCGATTCGCGCATCCTTGTCGATAATCGTCTGCGAAATCACGCAGTTCTTGCCGATGCCGATGTTCGGTCGTCCCGCCTTCGCGTTCTCGGCTTTCTGATCCGTGCTTTCGTAGTAGTCGCCGCCCATCGTGATGACGCCGCTCAGCTCCGAGCCGCTCTCAATGATCGTGCGCACGCCGATGACGGAATTCTTGATCGCTTTCGCGTTGGTGACGATACAGCCTTCGGTGAGCAGGCTGTCCTGAATGTACGGCGCGCCGTTCACTTTCGGCGGCGGCAGGTTGCGCATGTGCGTGTAAATCGGCGTGTCAACGTCGTAGAAATTGAACGGCGGCAGCTCCGTGGTGAGCGCGAGCGTCGCGTCGTAGAAGCTGCGGATTGTCCCGATGTCCTCCCAGTAGCCGTCAAAAATGTAGGAATTGACTTTCTTGTTTTTGAGCGACATCGGGATGATTTCCTTGCCGAAGTCGGTGTACTCGTTGTCGAGCATCTCTTCCATCGTCTTTGCGTTGAAGATATAGATGCCCATTGACGCGAGGAATTCTTTTTCCGCGGGCAGATCCCCGCGCGCGTTCTGCGGAATTTTCCAGTCGCTGATGTCCGCGTCCGGCTTGGGCTTCTCTTTGAATTCGGTGATGCGGTGCTGCGCGTCGATTTTCATGATGCCGAAGCCGCTCGCGTCGTGGCGGTTGACGGCGGTGGTCGCGATCGTGATGTCCGCGCCGCTTTCGATGTGCGACTGCATGAACTGCTCAAGGTCCATACGGTACAGCTGGTCGCCGGAAAGGATGATGTAGTGCGTGGGATTCTGCGCCCTGAAATGGTGCATGTTCTTGCGCACCGCGTCCGCCGTGCCCTCAAACCAGCCGGAATTCTCCAGGTTCTGCTCCGCGGCGAGAATCTCCACGAATCCCTGGCTGAATCGGTCGAAATTATAGGAATTGGTGATGTGCATGTGCAGCGACGCGCTGTTGAACTGCGTCAGCAGGTAAATCTTGCGGTATCCCGAATTGATACAGTTTGAGATCGGAATATCGACGATGCGGTATTTGCCGCCGAACGGAACGGCGGGCTTTGACCGCTCTTTCGTCAGCGGGTAGAGGCGGGTTCCTTTGCCGCCGCCCAGAATGATTGCCAGAACACGTGGCTTTTCAATCGGTGATTTTGCCATAACAACTCCTCAAGTCAGCTAATCTTTTCTCTTATTGTAACCCCATACGCCGAACTTTGCAAATCTTTTTTTGCGCTCCCGCCCCGCGCGGACGAATTTGATAAACTCGCGGAACGTGGTGCCGATAATTACGGTGTAGAGGTTAGGTATGATTCGAGGTTGGTATATCGGCGCGAGCGGCATGAACGCGCAGCAGGAACGCCTGAACGCCATTTCTAACAATCTGGCGAATGTCGATACGGCGGGGTACAAGCGCGACGTGACGGTGAGCAAGGAATTCTCACAGCTGCTGCTGCGCCGCACGGAAGCCGACGGCACGTACAAGACGGCGAGCGGCTCGTTCGATGTCGCGCCGATTGTGGGAAAGCTGGGCATGGGCGTGGAGACGAACGAAAATTTCACGCAGTTCGTGCAGGGATCGTTCAAGGACACGCAGACGGCGACCGACTTCGCGCTTTCCGGCGAGGGATTTTTCGTCGTGCAGACCCCGAACGGGGAACGCTACACGCGCAACGGCAATTTTATGCTCGGAAAAGAAGGCATCCTCGAGACGAAAGACGGATACCCGCTTCTGGGCGAGACCGGCATCATCCGCCTGGAGGACGACAAATGCATCCTCGACCAGGACGGCATGCTGTATACCAAGGACGGCGATTTGATTGACCGCGTTAAGATCGTCCGCTTTGACAACGAACGCTACCTCAAAAAAATGGGCGACAGCCTGTGGGAATCGAACGGCATTACGGGCGAGGCGTACATTGCGGAAGGCGCGGAGCGTCCGCGCGTGTTCCAGAACTACCTTGAGATGAGCAACGTGAACGTCGTGAACGAGATGGTCAAGATGATTGAGGTGAACCGCGCGTATGAGGCGAACCAGAAATCGATACAGAGCGAAGACAGCATGATGAGCACCCTGTGGACGCGCGTCGCGGTGACACGGTAATTCGGCAAGGAGTAGGATATGGTACGGAGCTTATGGACGGCGGCGACCGGCATGAACGGTCAGCAGGCGAATTTGGACACGATTTCGCACAACCTTTCCAACGTGAACACCACGGGCTACAAGCAGCAGCGCGTTGAATTCGAGGACTTGATCTATCAGAACGAAAAACTGGCGGGAACGCCCGCGACCGAAGACACGGTGACTCCCGTGGGCATCCAGCAGGGACTCGGCGTGCGTGTGGGCGCGACGCAGCGCATTTTTGGGCAAGGCTCGTTGCAGGCGACGGGAGTGGACACTGACGTGGCGATCGTTGGCGACGGTTTTTTCCGCGTGCAGCAGTATGACGGCAGTTTTGCCTACACCCGCGACGGCTCGTTCAAGGTGGACATGACGGGTCAGCTCGTGACGAACAACGGCCTGCGCGTCCTCCCCGAAGTCATCCTTCCCGAAGGCTACAACGTGCAGACGCTCGCGATTACCGATACGGGACGCATCACCGTCAAGGTGGACGGCGTGGAAGATCCTGTGGACGTGGCGCAGCTGGAACTCTACCGCTTCCCGAACAACGCGGGTCTGGAAAGCTTGGGAGACAACCTCTACAAAGTGACCAACGCGAGCGGCGAGGCGATTACGGGACGGCCGGGCTTTGAGGAATTCGGCACGACCAAGCACAAATACCTTGAGATGAGCAACGTGAGCGTCGTGAACGAAATGGTGCAGATGATCGTGGCGCAGCGCGCCTATGAATTCAACAGCAAGGCGATTCAGACATCGGACAGCATGCTGAGCACCGCCGTAAACCTGAAACGGTAGGAGTTAGGCGATGACGGGACTGAACCTGTATAATCCGATCCGGCAGGCGGCGGGCGCGGCGCACGTCATGCAGCCGGGTCGTCTGAACGGCGATTACGGCAGCGGTTTTGCGGGAACGTTCACGTCCGAGCTGGACAAGCATGCCGCTCCGGTGGGCGCGGCGGCAAACCAGGCGAACGGACACGGGGCGGCGCGCACGATTGACCGCACGAGCGAGCTTTACGAAAAATCGATGGAGATGGAATCGTACATTGTCAAGCAGATGCTGTCTTCCATGCGCAAGACGGTCATGCGCGCGAACGGCGAGCAGAGTTATGCCGAGCAGATGTATGAGGATATGCTCTATGACGAATACGCCGTGCAGATGACCAAAAGCGCCGGTTTCGGATTGGCGGATCAGCTCTACCTCCAGCTGAGCGCGGACGATTCGTCCGGCGTGGACATCACGGCATGACGGGGCGGTTGCGGGCGGCAATGCCTGCCGCCCTTGCGGCGTTTCTGTAATATGCAGGATCAGTTTTCCCGGACACGGCTTCTCTTCGGCACGGATAATATGGAAATCCTTGCCCGCAGCCGTGTCATCGTGTTCGGTATCGGCGGCGTGGGAAGCTTTGCCGTGGAAGCCCTCGTCCGATCGGGTCTGGGCGCGATAGACATCGTGGACGACGATATGGTCAGCCTGACCAACGTGAACCGCCAGCTGTACGCGCTGCGTTCCACCGTGGGACAGTACAAGGTGGATGTGGCGGAAGCGCGGATTCTTGACATCAACCCGGACTGCGCGGTGACCAAGCACCGCTGTTTTTTCCTGCCGGAGACCTCCGGTTCGCTCGATTTCAGCCGATACGACTATGTGGTGGACTGTATCGACACGGTGAAAGGCAAACTGCACATTATCGAGCGCGCGAAGACGGCGGGCGTTCCCGTTATCAGCTGCATGGGCGCGGGGAACAAGGTTGACCCGACGCAGTTCCGCATTGCGGACATCTCCGGGACGAGCGTGTGTCCGCTTGCGCGCGTCATGCGGCAGGAGCTGAAAAAACGGCGCATAACGGACGTGAAGGTGCTCTTTTCCACCGAGCCTGCGGTGTCCCCGCTTTGCGACGACGAAATTACCGACGACTGCCCGACCGCGCCGGAGCGAAAAACGCACCGGCAGGTGCCCGGCAGCAATGCGTTCACGCCGTCCGTGGCGGGGCTGATTATCGCGGGCGAAGTGATAAAGGATTTGACGGGATTCCGCGGAAAGCAAGCCGTTCCGTCGGCGCGGTAAAATCATCTTCTCACAAAACAAAGCAAGCCATGCTTCCGTGCGGTTGACCGGCGCGTCGTTTTTTTCTATACTAGAGCCATGCCGATTCCTGGAGAAATTCTGCCGTCGTTTTTGTGGTACTGCTATCTTTCTGCGATTACGCCCGGTCCTGCCAACCTGTGTTCGCTTTCGCTCGCGCTCCGGCGGGGCAGGAAGGACGCGCTCTGCCAGTGGACGGGCATTTTCGCGGGATTTTTTGTCGTGGCGATCGTTTCCGTGTTCGTGGCGTATGGTGTGGGCGCGGCGGCAGGGGAGCGCGTGGGATTGCTTTCGTTCGTCGGCGCGGCATATCTGGCGTGGCTTTCCATGCGCATGGTGCGCCAGAGTCTCGTGCCGGAAGATGCAGCCGACGTTCCTGCCGAAGCCGTTCCCGCGCAGAAACCGGCGGGATTCATGCGGTATTTCCTGACCGGGATGTTCGTGCAGCTGACCAACGTAAAAGTGATGCTTCTGTGCCTGACCGCGCTCACGTCCTACGTGCTCCCGTACAACCGCAGTTTCGGCGCGTTGCTCGCCGTGGGATTGTTTCTGCCGCTCACCGGCCCGGTCGCGAATTTGGTCTGGCTTTTTGCGGGCGTGGGCTTGCAGCGGTTCTTTGCGCGCCATACGCGGGCGGTCGCGCTCGTCATGGCGGCTTCGATCCTGCTGTGCGCGGCAAGCCTTGCGGCTTCCGGCGTGAGCGTGATTCTGCGCGGCTAGACTGCCAGTCCTTTCCGCTCGTCGCAGCCGAGCATGATGTTCAGGCACTGCACGGCCGCGCCCGACGCGCCTTTTCCCAGGTTGTCGAACTGCGCGGAAAGCACGGCGCGCTCCTCGTTTCCCGTGACGAAAATCCTCAGTCCGTCCTGCCCGGAAAGCGAGTTTCCTGCGAGCATGCCGTCCTGGAGACAGTCGGTGTCATCGGCGACGGAAATAAAGGGGGAGTTTTGGTAAAATTCGGCGAAATAGGCGCGCAGGTCGGCGGGATTTTTGCGCTCGCGCAGCAATTCCGTGTAGACGGGTACGGAGACGACCATGCCGCTGTAATAATCCGCGATGATAGGGGAGAACAGCGGCACACGGGTCAGTCCGGCGACTGCCTGCATTTCCTTGAGGTGCTTGTGCTGTTGCGTGAGCGCGTACTCGCGCGGCGCGTTCAGGTCGGCATGGCGGTCGGACGCTTCGTATTCGGCGATCCGTTTCTTGCCGCCGCCGCTGTAGCCGGTGAGCGAGAACGCCGCGACCGGGTAGTCGGCAGGAAGGATGCCGCCGGTCACGAGCGGATACACGAGCGAGATGAAGCCGGTCGCATGGCAGCCGGGCACGGCGACGCGCGTTCCGTTTTTGATGGCGTCGCGGTGTTTTTCGGACAGCTCGGGAAATCCGTATGCCCAGCCGTCCTGCGTGCGGTGCGCCGTTGACGTGTCGATGATTCTGACGCGGCTGTTTTCCACGAGGGAGACCGCCTCGCGCGCCGCCGCGTCGGGCAGGCACAGGAACGTGATGTCGGATTCATTGATCAGCCGTTTGCGCTCCGCGCTGTCCTTGCGCAGTTCGCCGTCAATCGTCAGCAGTTCGATGTCGTCGCGTCCGGCAAACCGTTCGTGAATCCGCAGTCCCGTCGTTCCTTCGCTTCCGTCTATAAAAATCTTCGCTTTCATCGCAACCTCTTTTCCCTACGATAGCACAAAATCCGCGTTTCTGCTATAGTGGTGGCATGGAAATACGGGCATCGTTGCCGCAGGATCTGCGCGGCGTTCATATACATATCGTCGGCATCAAGGGGACGGGCTGCGCCGCGCTGGTGGAAATCCTGCACGCGCGCGGGGCGGTCATCACGGGAAGCGACGTGGGCGAGCGTTTTTATACCGACGAGATTCTGGAGCGGCTCGGTCTGCGCGCGCGCGCGTTCAGCGAGGCGAACATCACCGACGACATCGCGTTCGTCATCTATTCGAGCGCGTACCGGACGGACACGAATCCCGACCTGATTGCCGCCGTCAGGAAACAGAAGCCGCTCTTGCTGTACACCGAAGCCTTGGGCGCGCTCTCCCGCTCTGCCTACAGCGCGGGCGTGTGCGGCGTGCACGGAAAGACCACGACCACGGGACTGGTCGGTACGCTGCTCCAGTCAATCGACCTGCCGAGCCAGGTGCTTGCCGGGTCGGTCATCGCGTCGTTCGGCGGCGGTGCGGCGGGCGCGTGCACGATGACGTCCGCGTCGTTCGGGAATCGGCCGGGGACGCGGCAGTATTTCGTGGCGGAAACATGCGAATACCAGCGGCATTTCATGGCGTTCAGCCCGCAGAAAATCATCCTGACGAGCGTCGAAAGCGATCATCAGGACTATTATCCGACGTATGAGGCGATTTTGGCGGCGTTCGTGGACTATCTCTGCATATTGCCGGAGCATGGGCAGGTGATTTTTTGTGCCGATGACCGCGGCGCGGCGCAGGCAGTGGAGTGCGCGTTGCGACGGCGCGGCGATATACAGGCGATTCCTTACGGCACGACGGCGAGCGGCGACTGGCATATCACGTTCGGGCGCGTGGAGAGCGGGCGGCAGTATTTTACGGTTGACGGCCTAGGGGAGTGCGCGCTTGCCGTTCCCGGCGAGCATACCGTGCGCAATGCCGCCGCCGCCGCCGCGCTGGTCACCGAATTGCTGCGCACCGACGGAAAGAATCCTGCCGACTACGCCGGGAAGATAAAATCCGCCTTGCTGTCATTCGCGGGCGGCAGGCGGCGCAGCGAAGTTGTTGGGCGGGCAAAAACGCCGCGCGGCGAGGATGTCATCGTAATCGACGATTATGCGCACCACCCGACGGCAATCGCCACGACGCTTGCCGGTTACCGCGCGTTCTATCGGAATCACAAAATCATCGTGGATTTTATGAGCCATACCTATACCCGCACCGCCGCGCTGCTTGACGAATTTGCGGCGGCGTTCGGCAGTGCCGATATGGTCGTCATCAACAAGATTTATGGCAGCGCGCGCGAGCAGGTCGGCAGAACGTCCGTGACGGGGGAACTGCTCGCGGAGCGCACGAAAGAACACACGCCGTGCACGGTGTACGCCGGCGAATTTGACCAGGCAGCCCGCGTCGTGCTCGACGCGCTTTCCGAGCCGAGCGGCGCGACGGACGGCTATCTGTTCGTCACGATGGGCGCGGGCGACAACTGGAACGTGGGGACGCAGGTGCTTGCCGCGCTCAGTGCCCGGTAACCTGTTCCATGGCGCGGGTCAGCGCGGTGAGCGGTTCGCTTTCCTGCCGCGTGATGACGGCGATTTCCGCAAAGCCCAGCCGTTCGAGCAGCCGTCTGACCAGGGCGCGAGCACGGCTGTCGCATTCGTCGAGCAGCCCGTCGTCCTGCAATTCCTGTGCCACCGCGTCTTTTGCCGCGTCGATCTCGCCGAAGATTTCCTGCGTCGTGATCGGCAGGAAAATGCTGCGCTGCTCGTCAAATACGGACTGGCTCGTGATGTCGTTCCCGAGAATCTCGCAGCGGGGCAGCGTCACGTCCGCGCGTCTGCCGTCCGCGGAAATGCGGATTTCGGCGGCGGAGATGTCGGCAATGCCTGCCCGCACCGTGCCCGTGTAGCGCACGATGCTGTATGCCTTTGCCGCGAGCAGTTTCTTTTTTATCGTGATGATGTCGCTGTAGCGCATTTTGCACAGCGTCAGTTCGGCGACTTCCTGGAGTTCCTGCTCCAAGAGCGCGTGCTTTTTTTCCGCGTCCACGCGCATGATTTTTCCGTGCGCATACCAGGCGAGCGCGACGGCGGCGGCGACCAGCACGATCGTCCCGGTGATTTTCAGCGCGAGCCTTGCAAAGAATGACTTTATCATGAGGCAGTATACACCGCTTTCCGCGATAATGCAAACCGTGCGTTCAATCTATCTATTCCATGCGCCGAATCCGCTGATAAATCCGTTGAGGAATTTGCTGTTCGTGCCGATACTGATAGTAATGAAAAAATTTCGCTTGCTGTGCGCGGCTCTCGCGGGAACACTCATCTACGTTTTGATTTCTCTTTCCGGCGGGACGGACGGCTTTTGGGCAAAAAAGCAGTTGCAGGAGCAGAAACGCCTGCTCAGCGCGCGCACCCAGCAGATTCAGAACATTACCGACGGCCTCGAACTTGAATTCACCGCGCTAGAGAACGATCCCGATGTCATCGCGGCGTTCGCGCGCAAGCTCGGCTATATCCGCGACGGCGAGAAGGCGGTGCGCATCAACGGGCTGATGACCGACCGCGACTTCGACTTTGAGACGGGCACGCCGCTGAAGGCCGCCGAGCCGTACACGCTTCCCGAATGGTTCTGCAAGGCGTTCGCGCTCGCCGTGTTCGCGGTCGTGTACGCGCTGCTGTTGCTGGACGACTACCGGAAAGGCCGGTTTCGGAGCAAGGACACGCTGATACGGGGAATTTCGGTGTATGATTTGCCGCAAGTGTGACGAAGAATCGGTCAGTATCGCCGCGGATTTTCTGAAGCGCGGAAAAATCGTCGTGCTCCCGACGGATACGGTCTACGGCTTTTCGGGCATCGTGGACGGTCGCCATTATTCCTATCATACCGACCGAAAAATCCGGGAGATAAAGGGGCGGGGCGACGAAAAACCGTTCATCCAGTTGATTTCGTGCCCGGCCGACCTGAAAAAATACACCCGCGACCTCGTGCCCGACGGCATTCTCGCAAAGTGGCCGGGCGCGCTGACGGTCATCGTGCATACGTTCGTCAAGGACGGCATCACCACGACGGCGTTCCGCTGTCCCGGCGACGAATGGCTGCGCGCCGTGATCGCACAATGCGGCGCGCCGATTTATTCCACCAGCGTGAACCGCAGCGGCGCGCCCGTCCTTGACAACGTGCAGGACATCAAGCGCGAATTCGGCAACGCCGTCGATGTGATTGTCGATGACGGCTCCAAGCGCGGCAACGTGCCTTCCACGATTGTTGCGGTCGATGCTGACGGGGCGGTGCGGGTTGTCCGGCAGGGCGCGGTCACAATCTGATTCGATTAGTATCTTATCTGCCGTCCGATTTTCGCCGTTATTTTTTTATCCACTGAACGCTTTCCGTGCCTTCCGCCGCGCCGGTCGCGCTGTCTGCCGAAGGAACGAGCGTCGTCTTGGTGCCGCTCAGCGCGCCGTCCGCCGTCACGGTAAAGCGCCATACGATTGGGTCTGCGTCGGCGGCTGAGGCGAGCGCGGCCTCGCGCGGCAGGGCGGGGTAGAACGATGCGTTCGGCTTTCCGACCTGCCGCACTTCGACGTGCGAGATGTTCCCGCGCGCGTCAGTCTCCTGCACGGTCACGCTCACGTTCATGGACGCGCCGTTCTTGAAAATGACGAACCCGCGCCCGCCGCGCAGCAGGACGATTTTGTCCGTGTATGGCTCGCCGCTCCAGGTGCCCGCAAGCGATTCGGGCTTCATGGCCGCCGAGGACGGCGCGGCTGCGGGCTGCGGCGCGTTTTCCTGCGGAATCTGACCGAGCACGTCCTCTATCGCGCTTTTTGCGCCCACGAGAATCTTGTAGTAGGAATCATAGGTCTCAGTTTTTCCATAGGTCTTGCCGTCTGCGGCGACCGCGTTGAACGTGCAGTTCCATTCCGGCGGCGCGCCGTCCGCGCCGGTTTCGGCAATCTCCGCATAGAACGCGATATGATTGCCGTCGGAAATTGCGGGCGCGGCGGCGAGCGTCTTTGCGGCATCGGGGCGTTTGTCGCTCACGTGTATTTGGTCGATTGACTTGAGCTGCGTCAGGAAAATGTCCTGCGCCATCTTGAGGATATTCGTGTTGGACGACTGGGAGACCACGCCGTAATAGTCCACGTTGAGCGGGAGGGCAGGCAGAACCTGCGCGGTGAAGAGAAACAGCATTGCCAGTACGTGCGTCAGTTTGTTCAATACGTCTCCTCTGCCATGATTCCCCGTCCGAAAAGAAAACCGTCAGCGCTGCAAATCGTTTCTGAACGCGCGTGCGATTTCCCGGTTTACGTCTCTTTCTTTAATATCGGCACGTTTGTCGAATAACTTTTTACCTTTGCACACGCCGAGCGTCACTTTGACTCGCCCGTCCTTGAGATAAAAGTCGAGCGGGATGAGCGTGTAGCCTTTTTCCTCGACCTTGCGCCTGAGCCGCTTGATTTCTTCTTTGTGCAGGAGCAGTTTTTTCTTGCGGTCGGGGTTGTGGTTGAACACCGACGAGAACGGATATTCGGCGATGTGAAGATTGCGCACCCAGACCTCGCCGTCCGTGATTTCGGTGAACGCGTCGGGAAACGAGATGTTGCCCGCCTTGACCGACTTGACTTCCGTGCCCTCAAGCACGATGCCGCATTCGTAGGTGTCCTCCACGGCGTAGTTGAAGCGGGCTTTTTTGTTCTGCGCGATTATCTTCACGTGTTCTGCCATACCGCACAGTATACTGCGCAACGCCCGTCCTTGCAAGTGAGGGGGCGCGCCGTGCTGTTGCGGTAGTCCGCGAACTGTGCTATGCTTGGGGTATGTTCAAGGATATTTACGCGATCTCATATAAGATGAAGCGTGAGCTGTACCGCAAGGTGTTCACGGTCGTGCTTGCCGTCGTGTCGTGCTTTGTCGGGATTTCGCTGTTTATGACGTTCGTGCTGTTTCCCGTGCGCGAGTCGTCCGTTTCCATGATGCCCGATGTCGCCGTGAACGGCTTTGCGCTCGCCACGCCGCTCCTGCGCTCGCCGCGCCGCGGGGATGTCATGCTGGTGCAGGCGTATTCCGCGGAGAAAAATGCCGTTCCCGCGCGGCTCGTCAATCAGCTGGCGCGTTTTGTGACCGCGCAGCAATGGCAGCCGCTGCCCGACGACAGCTCCGGCAATCATTCGTCGCCGTTCGTCCGTCGCGTTATCGGTATGCCGGGCGACACGATTTACCTGAACGATTATATCGTCTATATCAAGCCCCGGGACGAGAAATTTTTCCGCACGGAATTCGAACTGACCCGGACAAAGTACGACGTGACGATTGCGGCTCCGCCGCCGCAGTGGGATTCGTCGCTCGGCGCGCAGGGAAAGACGGAGCCGGTCACGCTCGGCGACGGCGAATATTTCGTGCTCGCCGACAACCGGCTTGTGGCGGCAGATTCGCGCCTGTGGGGGGCGGTGTCGCAGGAAGCTTTTAAGGGAATGCTTTTGGTGCAGTACGTTCCGTTCACGCAGTTCCGCGTGTTCTAGCCGGCCGACCGATGAGCGACCCGGGTGGCATCGCGCTGTACGTGCACGTTCCGTTCTGCCGCAAAAAATGCGATTACTGTGATTTTTTCAGCGTCGGCAGCGACACGTGCGCCGGTTATGCGTCGTTGCGGGACGATTATGTGTCGTCCGTGCTGAACGAGGTGTCGTTTTCCGCGCGGAACTATGCGGTTTCGGCATGGAATTCCATTTATTTCGGCGGGGGAACGCCCAGCCAGCTTTCGGCGGCACACATCGAACGGCTCTTGCAGGGCATTGCCGCCGTCGCGCCCGTCGCGCCTGACGCAGAGATTACGCTCGAAGTGAATCCCGACGACGTGACCGAATCGTTGCTCGCCGCGTGTGCGCGGGCGGGCGTGAACCGCATTTCCATGGGCGTGCAGGCGTTTGACCAGCGCGCGCTGGACAGCGTGCGCCGGGGCGCGTCCGCATCGTCTGCCATGCGCGCGCTGGAGCGGCTGAACGGCTGCTGGCATGGCAGGCTCTCATGCGATTTGATTGCCGGGCTGCCCCGCCATACCGCTGCGTCGTTCGAGGACGGGGTGCGCTCGCTCGCGGCTTTCCCGAACGTTGACCATATTTCGCTCTACACGCTTACGGTTGAGGAAGGAACGCCGCTTGCGCGGCGCATCGCGCGGGACGAGGTGCGCTGGTCGCCCGAAAAAGCCGACCGCCTGTGGCTGCGCGGCAGGACGTTGCTGGAGAACGCCGGTTTCGTGCAGTACGAGGTGTCCCAGTTCGCAAAAGCGGGCTGCCAGAGCCGCCATAACCTGGCGTATTGGCAACTGCGCGATTATATCGGGTGCGGCGCGGGCGCGAGCGGGACGATATACGGCGCGGCTGCACAAAATGGCGCGCCCTGCGGCACGGGGACTCGCTGGACGAATACGACTGACATCGCCGCTTATAACGCATTCTGGCGGCAGCCCGTGCCGCTTGCCTGCCGCGACCTTCCGCGTCAGGTCGAAGCATTGGACGCGCCCACGCAGGAATTTGAGTATCTGATGATGGGATTCCGTACCGTGCAGGGCGTGTCCGTCGCCGCGTTCCGCGCGCGTTTCGGGAAATGCCTTGCGGAGCGTATCGGTGTGCGGGACGGCGTGTTCGCGCAGTGGCAATCACGCGGCCTTGCGTGCGTGCGCCGTCCGGCGGACAGGAACGATGTCTGCTACGCGCTCAGCCGCCGCGGACTGCTGCTGCTCAACCGGTTTCTGGAGGAATTGCTCTGATATGCCGTAATGACGAATATATGCCAAGTTATTGATAAATTTTGTTTTCCTACTTGACGATAATCTAAAATGGGGAGAAAATAGAGAGATGATTTCCGTGACCCGCCTTGATGGCAAATCGTACTGGCTGAATCCGCACATGATAGAGAGCATGGAGCGGACGCCCGATTTGACGATCTCGCTGCTTTCGGGGAAAAAGGTCGTTGTCCGGGATGACCCCGAAACGGTCATCCAGAAGATTGTCGCGTACCGTCGTGAAATCGGCATATACAAAAATGAACTGTAAGCGGTTGTCGCGCAACCGTGGGGTATGGGAGAAACAGCCATGGATATAGCCACAATAATTGGTATCGTCGGTGGTATCATTGCTATCGGTCTTGGTGTCGTCACGTCGGGCGGCTCTATCGGCGGTATTATCGATATTCCGTCGGTGTTCGTTACGGTGGGCGGTTCGTATGCGGCATTGTTCATCGTCGCGCCGCTCAAGCAGGCAATCGGCCTTTTCGGCATTATGGGCCGTGCCTTCAAGACGTATGACTATGGCGAGAAGACGCTGATTCAGAACATGGTCGCGCTTTCGGAAAAGGCTCGCCGTGAGGGTATCCTCGCGCTGGAAGAAGGCCTTGACGACCTGGACAGTCCCTTTATGAAATCGGGGCTGCGCATGGTGGTTGACGGCACGGACGGCAACGTTATCCGTGCCATTATGGAGAATGAGATGAGCGCGGCGGAAGGCCGCCACATGAGCTGGATCGGCGTCATCAATGCCTGGGCGGGCTACGGTCCGGGTTTCGGTATGCTGGGTACGGTTATCGGCCTGATCGGTATGTTGAACAACCTTGAGGACAAAAGCTCGCTCGGTCCGAATATGGCGGTCGCGTTGATTACGACGCTGTACGGATCTATGCTGGCAAACTGGCTCGTCGCTCCGTTCGCAAACAAGCTGGCGGCACAGAACGCGGCGGAGATGGCTTCCATGGAAATGGTCATTGAGGGGGTGCTTTCCATTCAGGCAGGCGACAACCCGCGCATCCTCGCGATGAAGCTGCTGACCTACCTTGATCCCAAGACGCGCAAAGCGATTGAAGCGGACGTGCTCAAAGACTAGCCGGAGCGTTACCTGATGGCAAAGAAAGAGAAAAAAGAGCCTGAGAAACCGTCAGCCGCATGGCAGGGCACTTACGGCGACATGATTACGCTGATGCTCTGCTTCTTCGTCATGTTGTACGACCCGACGGAAGTGGACGCGACGGCGATGAGCCAGATCCAGTCGTCGCTTTCCATTGAGACGCGCTCGATTGACGACCCCACGACGGGCGGGCAGTCGCTGGCATCGGGGCGGCTCGCCGATTTGGGGAACACGATCAATCAGCTCCCCGCGATTGACCGGGGGCGCTCGCTCAGCACCGCGAAAAAGAAGGCGGTCAGCATCTTCGCGCCGGAAGTCAACTCGAACAAGATTACGATTTCCAGCGACGAGCGCGGCTTGGTCATCACGCTCGCGTCGGACGCATTTTTTGAGGAGGGCAGCGCCGACCTGAACATTGAGGAGACGCGCGATGTCCTGCTCCGGCTGTCGCGTTTTTTTCAGGATCCGGAGCTTGCGGGCAGGCGTTTCCGCATTGAGGGGCATACGGATTCCACGCCGGTGTCCAACGGGCTGTTCCCGTCAAACTGGGAGCTGTCCGCGGCGCGCGCGGCGAACACGCTGCACTACCTTTCGGATTTCGGCGTGAGCGAAAAGGCGTTCTCAATCGCCGGATATGCGGACACGCGGCCGCTTTTCTCGAATGAGACTAAAGAAGGACAGGCATATAACCGAAGAGTAGATATAATTATCCTAGACGAAGGTCATTTTTAATGATAGAATGTTAAAAATGGGTGGTTCGGCAGACAGGGGGACAGTATGGCAGATGATGATGACTTGGACATGGGCGACGACGACGGCGCGTCCGCTCCGAAAAAAGGCGGCGGCGGTGGCGGTTTTCTTACCACGCTGCTCAAATTTATCGCGCTCGGGCTGGGTGCGGTTATCCTTATCGTTACGGTCGTCATCGTGACGATGAAAATCATGGGCGGCAACAGCTCACAGCAGATGACCGTGCCGGTGACGGAAGAGTACAGCGCCACGCGCGAGCTGCTCGACTGGTACACGTCGCTCGGGTCGCTCCGCACCAAGACGAGCGATGCCATTCCGGCTTCCGTCGTGGTCGATGTCGTTTTGGGGTACAAGAAAGAGGACAAGGCGACTTCCACTGAAATTACGCAGAGAAGTATTGAGTTGAAGGACTTTTTGCGCCGATATTTTACGCAGAAGACTGCCGAGGAGCTTGCGCCGCAGAACGAGGAGAATCTGAAGATTGAGATCCGCAATGCGATTAACGACCAGATCCTCAGCAGCTCGAAGATTAAAGACGTGCGATTTATGCAGCTTGATGTCATTGCCCAGTAACGGGCAGTCGGCGGGCGGCGGAAGGAAGACGGCATGAACGAGGTTCTGTCACAAGACGAGATTGACCAGTTGCTACAGGCTATCAGTTCGGGTGATACCGACACTGATGATTTTAAGCCGGTCAGCGACACGCGCAAGATAAAGATTTATGACTTTAAGCGTCCCGACAAATTCTCAAAGGAACAGATTCGTACTGTTTCGATCATGCACGAGACGTTCGCGCGTCTTACCACGACTTCTTTGTCCGCGCAGTTGCGCTCGCTGGTGCACGTGCACGTCGCGTCGGTTGACCAGCTGACGTACGAGGAATTCATCCGTTCAATCCCGACCCCGACGACGCTTGCCGTCATCAATATGGACCCGCTCAAGGGCAACGCGGTTCTTGAGATTGACCCGGCGATTACGTTCAGCATGATTGACCGCCTGTTCGGCGGCACGGGGCAGGGCGCGAAAGTCAGCCGTGACTTGACCGACATCGAGCAGTCCGTCATGGAGGGCATTATCGTGCGCATCCTCGCGAACATGCGCGAGGCATGGACGACGGTCATCGATTTGCGCCCGCGTTTGGGGCAGATTGAGACGAATCCCCAGTTCGCGCAGATTGTCCCGCCGACGGAGATGGTCGTCCTCGTCACGCTGGAGACGAAGGTCGGCGAGGAAGAGGGGATGATGAATTTCTGCATTCCGTACCTGACCATCGAGCCGATTATCTCAAAGCTTTCGTCGCAGTTCTGGTTCAGCTCCGTGCGCAGGAGCGCGACCACGCAGTACCTGGGCGTCCTCAAGGAAAAGCTCTCCGACGTGGACATGGACGTGGTTGCCGAAATCGGCACGATAAACCTGCCCATCCGCGACGTGCTCGGTCTGCGCGTGGGCGACGTAGTGCAGCTTTCCAATACGCGCGTGGGCGACCCGCTGACGCTGAGCGTGGGGAACGAGAAGAAATTCTATTGTCAGCCGGGTGTCGTTGGCAAGAAAATGGCCGTGCAGGTCATCGGAAAAATAGAAGAAGCGGAATCTGACGATTTTGAAGAATTATCCGTTGAAGGAGAAGACTCTTATGAGTGATGGAACAATATCACAAAGCGAAATTGACGCACTGCTTTCTGGCGTAGACATGGGTGGGCTTTCCGCTGCTCCTGCCAGTTCCGTATCGTTTGATGTCGCGACGCTGGAGAAGTTTGCCGACGGATTAAAAGATAAACTCGTCAACAATTTGAACACGATGACCGGTGCGTCGTTTGCGGCGGGAAAGCCGACGGTGGAGGCGCAGGGGCGCGACGAGCTGCTTGCGAAGCTGCCCGAAATGGTCATTGCGATTACGGCCGACTTCAATACCGCGCTCAAGGGCGACCATTTGTTCATGCTTTCCCCGGAATTCGGGCAGAAACTGACGAGCCTTATCAACGGCGAGGAGAACGCCGAGCTGGACGATATGGCGCTTTCGGTCATTTCGGAAGTGGTGTCGCAGCATACCGGCTCCGAGATAACGGATCTGAGCAAGGACGGAAAACTGCCCGGGCTTGCGAGCAATCCTGCCGAGGCGGTGCACGTGCCCAAGGCGATGGTGCGCATTCCGCAGGGAACGTTCTGCCTGTTCAGCTATCCCGTCACGCTTGACGGGCAGTCATACACGCTGTGGGAGGCTGTCTCTGACGAGGTGGCGCACGGCATGGTCACGTCGCTCGGCGGCGGCGCGAAACAGACGGCGGGAGATACGATGGGTACGCTTTCCGCGAGCGATTTGGGCAGCCTTATGGGCGGCGCCGCTCCGCAGCAGGGAGGCGGCATGATGCAGCAGCCGATGGCAGGTGGTATGGGTATGGGAATGCAGCAGCCGATGATGGGCGGCGGGATGAATACGCCGAACGTGCAGAATTTGCAGTTCCCGCAGCTGGCGGGCGGTCCGACTGCGCAGGAGCAGGGCAATATCGGTCTTATCATGGACGTAAACATGGAGATGACCGTGGAGCTGGGACGTACCAAAAAGCAGATAAAGGAAATCCTGGGAATGGGAGAAGGCACGATTATCGAGCTGGATAAGCTTGCCGGTGAGCCGGTTGACATCCTCGTCAACCATAAGGCAATCGCGAAAGGCGAGGTGGTCGTTATCGACGAGAACTTCGGTGTCCGCGTGACCGAAATCCTGGCACCGATGGATCGCGTCGGAAATATACAATGATGATGCGTTCCGTGTGAGCGCACGGAACGTCTTGGGTGGGGCAATGAAACATATCTCTGTGCGCATCGTGTGGCCGGTACTGATTTTCGCGCTGTGCGCGCCGCTTTTTTCTCAGCAAACAGACGTGCCCCCGGTGTCTGCCGGGGACATCTCGCCTTCTACGCCGGAAAATGCCATCCGTTTTGACTGGGACAGGACGGCGGAACGTCAGGCGGACGCGCCGTCGGACAGCCCGTCCTCGTTCGGGCTGTTGGTACGGATGATTGTCGCGCTTGCGGTCGTTGCCGCGCTGATTTACGGGGTCGTTTTTCTGATGAAACGCGGGCTGCGTCCGCGGACGGGCGACGATCCGTTTCTGCGCCGCGTGTCGCAGATTCCGCTTGCCCCCGGAAAGTCCGTGCAGGTCGTGACGCTGTTCAACCATGCGTATTTGATTGGCGTGAGCGACAATGCCGTCAACCTGATTGGCGAGGTCACTGACGCGGAGCTGGTCGATTCGATGAATTTGTACGCCGACCAGCAGGAAAACGCGCCGCGTCCCCGGTCGTTCGAGGATATTCTGCATATTTTCATGGGGCGCAAGCCCGGCGCGCGCGCGGAAGGCGTTTTTTCGGGGAGCGCGCAGTCTGCGACGGAGGCATTGCGGCGGCAGCGTGAGCGGCTTAACCGTGCGGCTGAAGACAGCGGGGCGGACGAATGACCGGCGCGCTCAACCGTTTTTTCGTCGTGCGGTTTCCGAAAATTATTGTCGTCGCGCTGTTAGTCGCGCTGTGCGTGTTCCCGGCGGCTTCGCAGTCGCGGCAGAACGAGGGCTTTCCGGCGGGCACGGCGCGCGGGACGACTGAAATGAATGACCGCGTGGCCGCGCCGGTTATACCGAACGTGAATATCAGCGTGACGCAGCCGCAGACGGGAAACCAGATTGCGTTCTCATTGCAGTTGCTGTTGCTGCTGACGGTGCTCACGCTCGCGCCGAGCATCATTATCTTGACGACGTGCTTCCTGCGCTTTTCGATCGTGCTCGATTTTATCAAGCGCGCGCTTTCGTTGCAGCAGGTGCCGCCGACTGCCGTGCTGAACGGGATCGCCTTTTTTATGACGGTGTTCATCATGTGGCCGGTGTTCAGCGAGATATACACGAAGGCGTACCGCCCGCTCGCTGACGGGCAGATTTCGATACAGGAGGCATACACGCAGGCGGAGACGCCGATGCGGCTGTTCATGTACAAGCAGATTGCCGCGGGCGACAGCGAAAAGGCGATGCAGACGATCGGCTATTTCTACCGGCTGACCGACCTCCCGCGCCCGAACGATTTCTCCGAGATGCCGACGTATATCCTCATTCCGGCGTATATCCTGCACGAGCTGACGGTGGCGTTCAAGATCGGCATTATCCTGTACATTCCGTTTATCGTCATCGATATGGTGGTGGCGAGCGTGCTGATGAGCATGGGCATGATGATGCTGCCGCCGGTGCAGATTTCCATGCCGTTCAAACTGATTTTGTTCGTCCTGGTGGACGGCTGGCATCTGCTGACGCAGCAGTTGTTCATGTCCGTCACGCTGTGACGGATGAAAGGAGGGCTGCATGGACAGTGCGGTTATCAACAATCTTTCGACAATCGGGCAGATCCTTGAGCTGATGCGCAAGGCGGTCATGCACGTGTTCATCCTGTGCGCGCCGGTCCTTGGCGCGGCATTGGTTGTCGGGCTGATCGTGGCGATTTTTCAGGCGACGACTTCCATTCAGGAGCAGACGCTGACGTTCCTGCCGAAAATGCTCGTCATCCTTGGCGTGATTGCCCTGCTGGGCGGATGGATGCTCGCGACGATGCGCGGCTATACCGTTTCGCTGTTCGCGATGATTCCTAATCTGGCGAAATAGCCGATGCTTGACGCGATTGTCGCGAACGCCCCCGTGTACCTGCTGATCGCAGGACGGTGCTTCGCCCTGGTGATGACGCTCCCGCTGTTCTCGTTGCGCACGGTACCGCGTATCGCGAAGGTGGCGTTCGCGGGGTATCTTGCGTACCTGATGATTCCGCACGTCGATTTCTCGTCCTATGCGCCGTACCTTACCGACGGAGCGTTCTCGCTGCATTTCGTGTTGCTGCTTGCCGGGGAGGTGCTGCTGGGCATCATCACGGGCTTTTACGTGACGATTATCTTTGCGGCGTTCAGCACGGCGGGGCAGTTTTTTGCCTTTCAGATGGGCTTTTCCGCGTCCGAAGTGTACGACGCGCTGAGCCAGGTGGAGAATCCGCTGATGGGGCAGTTCTTCAACCTGATTGCGATGCTCATGTTCTTGCAGAACCACTGGGCGCAGCGCGTTTTCTCGCAGGCACTGGCATCGTCGTTCGCTTCGGTTTCCGCGTTCTCGGTCGTGGCGGGGGACGGGCGGATCGCGGCGTTCCTGCTCGGCGGGCTTTCCAAGCTGTTCGTGGACGCGTTTGTCATCGCCCTGCCGATTATGGGGACGCTGCTCCTCATAAACGTGGCGATGGGGATGCTCTCGAAAGCCTCCCCGATGATGAACATGATGAGCGAAGGATTCCCCACGATGATTCTGGTGGCGTTCTTCATTATTATGGCGTTGCTGCCGAACATCTGCGAATTTTTCCTGCATTCGTTTGAGAGCGCGTTCATGCAGCTTGAGCGGCTGTTCGTTGCCGTCGCTTCGGCGGGGAGGGGTACGTGACTGCCGACCAGATTGACCTGCAATGGTTTGCCGCGGAGGACGAAGGGCGTACCGAAGAGCCGAGCGAGTTCAAGCTCCGCAAGGCGCGCGAGGAAGGGCGGGTCGCCAAAAGCCCCGAGATTGCCGCCGCGCTGGTCATGCTGGTGACGGTCATCGCGCTGATTGCGCTTGCGCCGGCGATACTGCGGTGGTGCGAGGAGCTGCTGCGCTTCTTTTTTACGCGCGTGGCGGAAAAAGACGTGCTCCGGCCGTCGTACCTTGCCGTCTGTTACCGCTATTTGCTGCGCATGATAATCCCGCTCGCGCTTGTCGGCGTTGTCGCGGCGGTGGCGGCGAACCTCGTGCAGAACCGCGGCTTTATTTTTTCCGTCAAGCCGATTACGCCGGATTTTACCAAGATAGTGCCGCGGCTCGGGCAGTACCTCAAGAAGACCGTCTTTTCGTTTGAAGGCGGCTTTAACGTGGTCAAGTCGCTCGTGAAAATCGTGCTGATCGCCGTGATCGCTTACGTGATTATCCGGGCGAACCTTGCCCGCGTGCTGGGGCTGCTGCGCGCGGGGAGCGTTCGTCCTGCGGTGGGGCAGATTGCGGGCATTGCGGCGCAAATTCTGGTCGCCTGTGCCGTCCTGTTTCTGGTCATTTCCGTCCCCGACTACCTGGTGCAGCGGCGGCAGTTCATCGAAAGCATGAAGATGACCAAGCAGGAAGTCAAGCAGGAATACAAGGAGATGGAGGGCGACCCCGAGGTCAAGTCGCGCCTGAAGCAGATGCAGCAGCAGCTGTTGCAGCAGAACATGCCGCGCGCCGTGGCGGAGAGCGACGTGGTTATCACGAACCCGACCCATTTTGCCGTCGCGCTCCAGTACGACGCGGCAAAGGCGGACGCGCCGGTGGTGACGGCGAAAGGCTCGGACGAGGTTGCGTTCCGTATGCGCTCGATTGCGTATGAGAACGACGTTCCGGTCGTGGAAAACCGTTCTTTGGCGCGCGCGCTCTATACAAACGCAGAAATTGGTGATATAATACCCGAGGCGTATATAAAAGCGATAGCAACTATATATACTCAGATTGATTATCTCAGCAAGAAAAAATGAGCCTGATGGGGGTGGGGATTGGCAGGCCGGTTTTCGGGGTTTTTTAAAGATTTTCAGAATCTCGCGATGAGCGCCGCCGTGGTGGTGGTGGTTTTCATGCTGTTGCTGCCGCTTCCCGGCTGGATTGTCGATACGCTGATGATTCTCAATATCTTTTTTTCGCTTGCGGCGCTGCTGCTCGTCGTGTTCACGCCCAAGTCATCGAGCCTGTCATCGTTCCCGCGCATTATCCTGTTCCTCACGTTATACGGTCTGGGGCTCAACGTGTCGTCCACCCGGCTGATTCTGAGTTCCGCCAAGATTTACGGATACGAGCGGTTTCCCGGCACGATGCTCAAGGCGTTCTCGTCGGTCGTCGCGGGCGAGTCGCTCGCCATCGGGCTGATTATTTTCATCATTCTGATTATCGTGCAGGCGTTCGTCATCACCAAGGGATCGGGGCGTATCTCCGAGGTCGCGGCGCGCTTCGCGCTGGATTCCATGCCGCAGAAGAATTTCGCCGTGGACAGCGAGTTGCAGTCCGGCGCGATTACCGACGAGCAGGCGCGCGAGAAAAAGCGCGAGATTCAGCAGGAGAGCGATTTCTATTCCGCCATGGACGGCGCGGCGAAATTCGTGAGCGGGAACGTCAAGGCGGGCATTTTTATCACCGTCATCGACATCGTTGCGGGCATCATCATCGGGACGACGGGGCAGGGCGCGATGAGTTTCGGCACTGCGGCGAACACGTATACGCGCCTGACGATCGGTGACGGCCTGCTCAGCCAGCTGCCGTCGCTGCTCGTGTCGGTGGCGACGGGCCTGCTCGTCGCCGGGTCAAACACCAGCGAGACGATGGGCAGCCAGGTCAAGAAGGAATTCTCGCAGAGCGGCTGGGTGTACGTCATCTCCGGCGTCGTTATCGGTCTGATGAGCTTGGTGCCGGGCTTTCCCTGGTATCTGCTCATTCCGATTGGCGCGGGGCTTGCGTTCTTTGGCTACCGTCTGGTGCGCGGCGCGCGTGAGACGGAGCGCAAGCAGACGGAGGCGGAGGTCGCCGCGAAGGCGCAGACGGGATCAAGCCCCGCCGATGTCAGCCCGGTCGTGCCGCTCGATCCGCTTTCGCTTGAGATCGGTTATGCGCTCATTCCGCTCGTTGACAAAGACAAAGGTGCGGAGTTGCTTGAGCGCGTCACTCGCATCCGCCGTGAGGCCGCGCTCGACCTGGGGCTGGTCGTGCCGAGCATCCGCATCATCGACAACATGACGCTTGATCCGAGCGAGTACAGCTTTAAAATCCGCGGCATAGAAGTCGGGCGGAGCAAAATCAAGATGGGCTGCTATATGTGCCTTGACACGGGATCGGTGGTGGAGGAAATCAAGGGCGAGGCGACCGTCGATCCGGCATTCGGCGTTCCCGCGCTGTGGGTGGGCGAGGACATGCGCCAGCAGGCGGAGAACGCGGGGTATGCGGTGGTCGATCCGCCCACGATTATCGCCACGCACCTGACTGAGATTATCCGCTCGCACGCGGCGGACATTCTGAGCCGGCAGGAAGTCGCCAAGATTATCGACGAGATCAGAAAGACCAACGAAGTCGTCGTCAAGGAAGTCATGGACACCTACCATTATACGTACGGCGAGATCGAGAAAGTCCTGCAAGGTCTGCTGCGCGAGCAGGTTTCTGTCCGCAACATCGTGGCGATTCTGGAGACGCTCGCCAATTACGGCGCGATGCAGCACAACACTTGGTTCCTTATCGAAAAGGTGCGCGAGGCGTTGGGGCTGCAAATCTGCCTGCAATACGTCGATCAGGAGCGCAAACTGAGCGTTCTGCAGCTTGACCAGTCCTCGTCGGAAAAGATTTTGCAGCATCAGGTCATTCCGAACGACGGCGGGCAGCCTTTTGTCGCCTTTGACCCGGTGGACGGGCGCAAGTGGATTAGCGCCGTGAGCGCGTCGATAGCCGCCGTCCGTGAGCGCAATATGATGCCGATTATCCTGTGCGCGGGCGAGGTGCGCGCGCTCGTGCATCATTCGATTGACCGCGAGATGCCGGGGACGGTCGTTCTTTCTATAAATGAAGTCATGGCGGCGGGACATGCCGTCCAGCTGGAAATTTTGGGAGAAATTCATGTCGATTGAAAAGATTGAACCGACGGCTCACTTCATTGAAAAACCGACGCTCAAGGAATGCCGGGAAGCCTTGAATCAGCTGTACGGCGACAATTATACGTTGGGCGACCACCACGTCGTGCTCAAGGGCGGATTTTTTGGGTTCGGGCAGAAACAGTGGATCCGGGCGGAGTATTTCGTGAACGAGCCGCGCACCGTTGCAGCCCCGCCGCGTCCGGCAGCCGAGCCGCCCAAGGCGGATAGCGTCAACCCCACCGACCTCGCCGCGCTTCAGTTTGCCATGCTCAACCAGATAAAGGAGCTGAAGACCAGCATCGGCTCAAAGATTGACGATATGGTGTCCGCGTCGGCGGCGCAGGCAAGCGACAAGCATCCTGCCATCCAAAAAATTGAGGAGATGCTCGCCGAGAATGAATTCACGCTTTCGTACATCAACGGCATTTCCACCCGTATCCGCGAGCATTTTTCTTTAGACGAGCTGGACGATTTCGGGAAAGTCGAGCAGAGCGTGGTGGACTGGATCGGACAGACCATCGCCATTGCGCCAAAGCCTTACCGCAAGTGCCCGCACGTCATCGTGCTGGTCGGACCGACGGGCGTGGGAAAGACGACGACGGTGGCAAAGATTGCGGCGAATATCATCCTTGACGCGAAGAACAGCGGGAAGCCGCCGATGCGCGTGCGCATGATTACGGTTGACCGCACCCGTGTCGGCGCGGAAGAGCAGCTCCGCCGCTACGGCGAGATTATGAATGTCTCCGTGGACAAGGCGGAGTCGGCGGAAGACCTCAGGCAGATTTTTGACGGGCACAAAGATTCGCTGGACGCGCTCATAATCGACACGAGCGGCTACAGCCCGAATGACCATGAGAACATTGCCAAGATGTGCGCGCTCCTTGACGTGCCGGGGCTGAATCCCGATGTCTACCTGACGGTGGCGGCATCCACCAAGCCGCGCGACTTGGTTTCTATCATACAGCATTACGAGCCGTTCAACATCGCCTCGGTCATCGTGACCAAATGCGACGAGACCGCCTCGTTCGGCAACGTGCTCAGCGTGCTTGCCGAGCGGCACAAGGCAATCGCCTATATCACGGACGGGCAGAAAGTGCCACGCAATATCGCGCGCGCGTCGGCCGTGTATTTTCTGACGCGGTTGCATGACTTCAAAATCGATCGGGTTCATATTGACGATATGTTTGCAGGAGAAAAATAATGGAAGATCAGACGCAGGAATTGAGGGAACTGATGCAGAGAGACGGCAGAAGCCCGTCATCATCTGGTCACAAAACACGGATTATTGCCGTCACGAGTGGAAAGGGCGGCGTCGGCAAGACGAACCTTTCCGTCAACATGGCGATCGCCTACGCGCAGCTGGGGAAAAAAGTCATCCTGATTGACGGCGACCTCGGCATGGCGAACGTCAACGTGCTGCTGAATATCGTGCCGCAGTTCAACCTGATGCACGTGATAAACAAGCAGAAGACGATGCGGGACATCATCCTCGACACCGAATTCGGCATCAGGTTTATTGCCGGCGCGAACGGTTTTTCGAAGATCGCGAACCTCACGCCCGCCGAGCTGGATTACTTTGCCGAGCAGTTCAGCCAGCTTGCCAACGCGGACATCATCATCATCGACACGGGCGCGGGCATTGCGGAGAACGTGCTGCGCTTTGTGGCGGCGGCGGACGAGGTGCTCGTGGTTACGACCCCCGAGCCGACGGCGATTACCGATGCATACGGCATGATAAAAATCATCACGACGGAGCTGACCGCCCGCGAAATCAGCATAAAGCTGCTGGTCAACCGTGTGCACAGCGCGGACGAGGCGAAGCGCATTTCCGACCGCATTATCACGAGCGTGGCGCAGTTCCTCAACTTCAAGGTCGATTACATCGGGTTCGTCTACGACGACGCGGCGGTGCAGCAGTCGGTCATCCGGCAGAAGCCGTTCATCATCGTCAACCCGACCTCAAAACCGGCGCAGTGCGTCAAGCACATTGTCGGCAGGATTGAGAAAACCGATTTCGGCAGTTCGGAGAGCGTTTCGAGCTTCCTGCGGAAATTCATGCGCAAGAAGTAAGCCGGAAAAAAAACTTGACCTAACGGGATTTTTGCCGTAATCTGTATAGATGGGAGGAATGGGAGAAATGATAAGCCCAAAGTACATAAGCATTTCCGCCGGACTTGGGTTCATCGTGTCATTTCTTGTCGGAGTATTCTCGGGCATCGGCTTCGGTCATGTCGTGCTGCGCGCGCTCATCTGCGCGCTGTTTTTCGGCGTGATGACCGTCGGAATACTGTTCCTGAATCAGAAATTCCTTTCCGACGGACAGGCGGATGCGGATTTGGACGCTCCTGCGGAGAAAATGTCCCGGGTCGGCGGCGTGATTGATATTACGGTTGATGACGACCGCCTGCCCGAAGAGGAGCAGGGACCGCGCTTCAACGTGGCTTTGACCCGTCCTGCCCTGCGGCAGACGGAAACGGCGGCACAGGAATCCGCTGATGCCGCTCAGCCGGCGCCGCCGGTATCTGAGCCGGCTTCGGTGCCGGACGGGAATCGTGCGTCCGTGCCGCCGCCGGCAGGATCGTCTGCCGGGTTTACGCCGATGGGGCTTGCGCAGGTCGCTTCCGCCGCACCGGAGCAGAAGCCGGCAAAAGTCATGCCGCAGCCGTCCGCGCCGTCATATACTGCCGCACCGGCTGCGGGCGCGGATTTGGGCGAGCTTCCCGACATCAGCACGTTTGGCGGCGGCGATACCGCAGACACGGCGGGGGAAAATGTCGTGGAAGACAGCGAATTTGCCGAGGCGGACGTGCCGCAGAAAGCGCGGTCGTCGGTGTTCCCCGATGGCGTTCCTGCGAGCGAGCAGAGTGCGTCGCTGATGGCGCAGGCGATACGGACGGTATTGGTAAGAGAATAGAACAAGGGTAATCAGAGATGGATTTTGTACGGACACAGCCGCTTGACGAAGAAGAAGAGAACAGACTCTGGCGTGAATTCAAGAAGACAAAAACTTCCGCCTTGCGCGATAAGTTTATCCGCCAGTATATGCCGCTGGTGAAATATGTTGCCGGCAAGGTTTCGGTCGGCTTGCCCGCGAGCATTGAATTCGATGACCTTGTCGGATTCGGGCAGTTCGGCCTGCTGGATGCCATTACCAAATTTGACCCCGACAAGGGCGTGAAGTTCAAGACGTATGCGGTCACGCGCATCCGCGGCGCTATTTTTGACGAGATGCGCCAGCTCGACTGGGTGCCGCGTTCGGTGCGCCAGAAATCCAAGGAAATTGAGGACACCATCGGTGACCTGGAATCCCGGCTTGGCCGCCCGGCGACGGACGCGGAAGTCGCCAAAGAAATGAACATGAGCGAAGAGGCGTTCCAGCAGACGGTGATGAAAGTGAGCGGGACGAGCGTGCTTTCGCTGAACGACGTGTGGTATTCGGGGGACGACAACGACCATATGTCAATCGGCGATTCCATTGAATCCCCGTCGAGCCTGAATCCTGACGTGCAGGTGGAGCGGGAAGAAATCCGCAAGGTCATTATCGAGGCGATTAACGAGCTGCCCGAAAAGGAAAAAATGGTCATCGTGCTGTATTATCACGAGGACCTGACGTTCAAGGAAATCGGGCAGGTTCTGGACGTGAGCGAGTCGCGCATCTCACAGTTGCATACCAAGGCGAACCTGCGTCTGCGCGCGAAGCTCACCAACCTTCGCAAGGGAATTATTTAAATGCCGGTAGTCACGCTTGAAAAAATCCGCACCGAATTGGCTGATCGTCTCAAAACTGACCGGGAAATCCGCTGTGTGGAAGTCTGTGCCGACACGCTGGAAGAGGCGCTGGCGGATGCCGCCGTGCAGCTTGACTGCAAGGTCATCAATCTGGAATACGAGGTGGTTGAGCGCGGGTTTTCGGGCATCCTTGGGCTGTCGAAGAAGCCGTGGACGATCCTTGCGTATCCGAATTCTGAGGTCATCGCCGCGACCAAGGCGAAAGCAAAGGCGAAGGACGCTGCGGGCGAGGCGGTCGCCGAGGAAGCGGTCAGCCACGACAAGGACGGCGTGTTTTTCGTGCATCATTTTGGCACGGACATCGCGCTCAAGGTGGTGCTTCCCGAAGGCGCGGGCCGGCCGGTCGCCGTCGATGCCGTCATGGCTGAGGTGAATCGCGCCGATACGCTGACGGTTGACGAAAAGAAAATCAAGGAAGCGGTCGCCGGGGGAACAGGAGACGGCTATGTCCTGGTCGGCACGTATGAGCACAACGCCGCGAACGACGCGATTTTTGTCATCGAGGTGTCGTCGGACGAAATGCGGGCGACTGCCACGATCAACGCGCCGATGATGAGCGGCTCGGATATTACCGCGCAGCTGATTGTCAAGGCGCTGAAGACGCAGGGGGTCTGCGCGGGTATCTCCGACGAGAAAATTTCCGCGCTTGTGGACGCGCCCGTGTATGACAAGCCGGTCGTCGTCGCGGAGGCGGTCGTGCCGCAGAACGGCAAGGATGCCTACATCGAATACTATTTTGAGACCGACCGGACGAAACTGCGCGCGAAAGAAAGCGAGAGCGGGCAGGTCAATTATAAGGAACTGAATCAGGTGCAGAACGTCGTGCAAGGTCAGCCGCTTGCCATCAAGCATCCCGCGGAGAAAGGCCGGGCGGGCAAGACGGTGTTCGGCCGGTACCTGGAAGCCGACGACGGGCGCGACATCGCGTTCCCGCTGGGAAAGAATGTCTCTGTGGGCGAGGACGGAGCGACGATTATCGCCGACTGCAACGGGCAGGTTCTGCTCATCAACAATAAGATTTACGTCGAGCCGGTCATGGAAGTGGACGGCGTGAACATCAAGACGGGCAACATCGACTTTTTGGGCAAAGTCATCTGCAAAGGATCGGTGGAGGACGGCTTCAATATCAAGGCGAGCGGAAACATCGAGATCATGGGGGCAGTTGGCGCGTGCCATTTGCAGAGCGATGCCGATATCTTCGTTTCGCAGGGTATTATGGGGCGCGACGAGGGAACGGTCACCTGCGAGGGAACGCTGTGGGCGAAATTCATTCAGAACACCAAGATTACGGTGGGCGAGAATGTCGTGGTGTCGGACTCGCTGATGAACTGCGACGTGTCCGCACAGCATAAGATTATCCTGCACGGCAAGAAAGCGCAGATTACGGGCGGGCATCTGCTCGCGTGTGAGCTGATCGCGGCAAAAAATATCGGCGCGCGCGACGGCGGCACGGAAACCATCCTTGAGGTGGGCATTGATCCCAAGGCAAAACTCCGCGTGGTCGCGTTGCAGACCGAGCAGACCGACAACGCCAAGAAACTGGAAGAGCTTGAGCCGAACATTGCCACGCTTGAGAACCTGCAAAAGACGCGCCGCTCGCTTCCCAAGGATAAGGAGGATGCGTTGCATGCGCTGTACAAGCAGCGTGACGAAATCCTGCTCAAAAATGATAGTTTGAACGAGGAAATCGCGCAGATTCAGGAACGGCTACGCGAGCTCAAGGCAGTCGGAAAGGTCGTTGCGAGCGGAACGGTGTACAGCGGCGTCAAGATTTACGTGCGCGAGGAGAAAGAAGAAGTCCGCACGGAAGTGAAGAGCGTGTCGTTCTATTATGAGGACGGTTTCGTGCGCCGCGGCAAATATGAAGAGCCTGACATGAGCGATGTCCGTCAGCCGGAAGGCTACGCATAGGCGGGGAGCGCACGTGGCAGTTCAGCCGATTGACTTACAGACGATGTACTCGCAGATGCAGAATGTCGCGCGCGACGTGGCGAACGCCCAGTTTCAGCCGCAGCTTGCCCAGCAGATGCGCGAGATGAGCATGGTGCAGCAGCAGCAGGAGCGCGCGCAGACCGTGCAGCGCGCCGCGAACGAGGAGGCACAGCCCACGCACGTTGACCCCGACGGCCGGGGCGGTGATCCGCAGCAGCAGGAACGGCAAGGCAAGCCGAATGGCGGCGGGGAAAGCAGCCCTGCGGCGAAAAAAACGGAGATCCGCGAGGGGTTTCTTGGCCGGCACGTTGACGTGACGAGGTAGGCGCGGGCATGGGTGGGATTGGCATCGCATTTTTAGCGGGGTTTCTGATTGTCTGCAATATCGTGCTTGATGTTGCGCTCGTCCTCACGTTCAAAAAAAAGATTTCCGACAAAAAGGACGAGGTTATCGGCACGGCAAAGCGTGAGATGGATCTGATTATCGCCGACATGAACCGCCAGACAGACCGCAATATCACGCTGTACCAGGACTATATGCGCGAGTTCAAGGCGGCCGTCGCGGAGGCAGACCGCCACATGACGGTCGCAAAAAGCGAGATTGAAAAACTGAGCCATTTGCAGGCGCAGCTGTTTGCCCAACGGGTGCAGCAGACCGCGTCCTTGCAGGACGGTTACCGGCGGCAGAAAGGTCGTGCGGCGATGGCGAGCCGTGCCGCGGAACAATATCTGCGTGAGGCGGCGGGATTGCCGCCGGTGCATGAGCCGCTTGCCGTCATGGAGACGAAAAAAAACGTGGCGCAGCAGGGCGATTTGTTCGACGACGCGCCGGTGCTGCCGGAAGCGAACGTGTTCACGGTCATGCAGGACGGCACGTCGTACACGTCGATGCCCGTCATCGGACCGAACGTCACGTATGCCGACGATCCGGTGCGGCAGAAGAAAGATTTCGGTACGCTTGTCCGCGAACGCTACGACCGCGGGGAATCGGTGGAGGAAATCGCCACCGCGCTCGGACGTTCTACCACGGAAGTCCAGTTCGCGCTTGATATGGGGGCATAAAAATACAAAAATATTGCAAAAATTGTTGTATTTTGGCGCAATCTGTTGTATCATAGATAATAACGGATTGCATACAGTCCGTCTGTTATCGTTGTACAAATTTATATTGAGCGAGGTTCGCATGGACGTCCAGTTACAGGAATTAATCGACAAGATTAAAAAAGATGGTGTCGCCGCTGCAGAAACGTCCGCTTCCGAAACGATTGCTGCGGCAGAAAAAGAAGCCGCAAAAATCATTGCCAAGGCAAAAGAAGAAGCGGATGCTATTGTCAAGCAGGCAAAAGACGAGACGGCGCGTTTTGAGAAGGCGAGCGAAGACGCAATCGCGCAGGCAAGCCGGAATTTGGTGCTTTCGTTCCGCAAGAGCGTTGAGGCGGAGCTTTCCGCGATCGTCAGCGCGGAGACGGAACGTGCCTATGACGCGAAGCTGCTTGCGGCGCTGATTCCTGAGACCGTCAAGGAATGGGCGAAGAAGTCGGACGCGGGCGATTTGACGGTGCTCCTGAACGAAAAGGACTTGAAGGCTGTCGAGTCGAACCTGACCGCCGCGCTCAAGGCGGAGATTGCCAAAGGGCTTACGCTCAAAGCGGACAATGCTATCGGCGGCGGCTTCCATGTGGGGCTGAAAGACGGGGCTGCCTATTATGACTATTCCGCCGAGGCGGTGGCAGATTTGTTCTCGGCATACTTGAATCCGCGCGTCGCCGCGATTCTGAAAGGGGCAGTACAAGAGTGAAGCAGTACTACCTTGTGGCGCAGCTGCCGTCGTTTTCCGTGAGCGATGACAGAACGCCGCTGCCCATTACGGAAGAAAACTTTACCGAGCTCTGTTCCCGTTTTCTGGCAAGAGATGATCAGAAAATCCTTGAGGAACTTTCCTTGGAGCCGCCGCGGGACGAAACCAAGACCGGTTCTGCATTGGTAGACGCATGGTACGGTCAGGAGCGCAGTCTCCGCGTCGCGCTTGCTCAGATTCGTGCGCTGAATATGAAGAAAAAATTCGACGCGAACGGTCTTTCCTTGTCTCCCGATGCCGTGCAGGCTGCCCGGACGGCGGCCGGCATGGACAGCCCGCTTGCCGCGGAGCAGTTTTTGAATCAATACCGTGTGCGCGTCATTGAGAACATCACGCCGTTGGACGGGTTTTCCACCGATGCCGTGTTCGCCTACGGCATTAAGCTCAAGCTGGCGGCACGCATGAAGAAGTTCAGCGCGGAGATAGGTATGGCTTCCTACCATAAAATTTACGATAGAATCCTTGCTGCTGGAACGGCAGGGGCATCAGGAGATACGAAATGACGGATACAAAAGGTAAGGTAGTTGCCGTCAATGGTAATATGGTTTCGGTCGAATTCAGCGGAACGATTACTATGAACGAAGTTGGCTACGTCAAAGTTGATGGCTCAAGCCTCAAAAGCGAAGTGATCCGCATTCGCGGAAATACGGCGCAGATGCAGGTCTACGAGATGACGAAAGGCATCAAGGCGGGCGACCCGGTCGAGTTTACGGGCGACCTGCTTTCTGCGGAGCTTGGGCCGGGACTGCTCGGTCAGGTGTATGACGGTTTGCAGAATCCGTTGCCCCTGCTTGCGGAAAAGGCGGGATATTTCTTGGAGCGCGGCATTTATGTTGACCCGCTGGACGCGCAGAAAAAATGGGATTTCACGCCGACGGTAAAAGAGGGCGATGTGGTGCGCCGCGGCGAATATGTGGGGACGGTGCCCGAGGGACCGTTCACGCACAAGATTTTCGTTCCGTTCGATATGTACGGCACGTACACGGTCAAAAAAATCGCTGCTGCGGGCAGTTACACTATCCGCGACACGGTTGCGACCGTCACCGACGAGAAAGGCAAGGATTATGACATTACGATGTCTTTCCGCTGGCCGGTAAAACGCGCGGTGGATTGTTACGCGGAACGCCTTGCACCGACAGAGACAATGGGGACGAAAGTGCGCCTTATCGACACGTTCTTCCCCGTGGCGCGTGGCGGCACGTACTGTATTCCCGGTCCGTTCGGTGCGGGAAAGACGGTTTTGCAGCACACGACATCAAAATATGCCGACGTTGACATTGTTATCATCGCGGCGTGTGGCGAACGTGCGGGCGAGGTCGTGGAGACGTTGACCGAATTCCCCGAACTCAAAGATCCCAAGACGGGCAAGTCCTTGATGGAGCGCACGATTATCATCTGCAATACCTCGTCAATGCCGGTCGCTTCCCGCGAAGCGTCCGTGTACACGGCGGTGACGCTGGCGGAATACTACCGCCAGATGGGGCTGAACGTCCTGATGCTGGCGGATTCTACGTCCCGTTGGGCGCAGGCCATGCGCGAGATGTCTGGTCGTCTGGAAGAGATTCCGGGCGAGGAGGCGTTCCCGGCGTATCTGGAAAGTTATATCGCGGCATTCTACGAGCGCGCCGGGCAGGTGCGTCTGCCTGACGGCAGCAAAGGCTCGGTTACGATTGGCGGCACGGTTTCTCCTGCCGGCGGCAACTTTGAGGAGCCGGTCACGCAGGCGACTTTGAAAGTCGTGGGCGCGTTCCACGGGCTGAGCCGCGAGCGTTCTGATGCGCGTAAGTATCCCGCAATCGATCCGCTCATTTCTTGGTCGAAGTATCACGGCGTTATCGATGACGATCGCGTCGCGTACTGCCGGGGCATTTTGTTGCGCGGCGTGGAAGTCGGGCAGATGATGAAGGTCGTCGGTGAGGAAGGCACATCGCTGGAAGATTATATCGTGTATCTTAAAGAAGAGATGCTTGACGCGGTGTATTTCCAGCAGAACTCCTTTGACGATACGGACGCGAACGCGACGGTTGAGCGTCAGCGGTACGACTTGGCGAAAATCCTTAAAGTGCTCGGATCGGAATTCAAGTTGGCGGACAAGGAAGAGGCGCGTACCTATTTCAACGCGCTGCGCCAGAAATTCCTGGACTGGAACTACACTGAATTTGAAAGCGACGCTTTCAAAAAAACGGAGACCGAAATCGACGAGCTGTATGCGTCGAAATCCGGCACGTTGACGGCGGAAGCGGAAAACCTGCTCAAAAAGGACGGTGAATAACGATGAACAAAGTTTATAGCAAGATTGAATCTATCGCGGGTTCCGTCATCACCGTTCGTGCTGATGGCGTAAAATACAACGAGCTTGCGGAAATCACGACGCGGTTCGGCAAGTCGCTTGCCGAAGTCAACAAGATTGACGGCGATTTGGTTTCTTTGCAGGTGTTTGCGGGCGGACGCGGTGTCTCGACGGGCGATCAGATTCGCTTTTTGGGACACGAAATGGAAGTGTCGTTCACCGATGATCTGCTCGGGCGCATTTTCAACGGTTCGGGTGACCCGCGCGACAACGGCCCGACGCTGGCAGAAAACCTCAAGCCGATTGGCGGTCCGTCGGTCAATCCGTCAAAGCGTATTTTGGCGGAGCGCATGATGAGGACGAATATCCCGATGATTGATATGTTCAACACGCTGGTCGTCTCTCAGAAACTGCCGATTTTCTCTATTTCGGGCGAGCCGTACAATCAGCTGCTCGCGCGCATTGCGATGCAGGCGGCAGCGGACGTTATCATCCTTGGCGGCATGGGACTGAAATACGACGACTTCCTCTTCTTCAAGAAGACGCTTGAGGAGGGCGGATCGCTGAGCAAGACGGTCATGTTCATTCATACGGCGGCGGATCCGACGGTCGAATGTATCAAGATTCCTGATATGTCGCTTGCGGTCGCGGAGCAGTTCGCGTTGCAGGGGAAGGACGTGCTGGTGCTGCTGACCGACATGACGAACTATGCCGACAGCATGAAGGAAATTGCGATTACGCAGGAGCAGGTGCCGTCAAACCGCGGTTATCCGGGCGATTTGTACTCGCAGTTGGCGGCGCGGTATGAGAAGGCGGTTGACTTTGCCGATTCGGGGTCGGTGACGATTTTGGCGGTCACGACGATGCCGGGCGACGACGTGACGCATCCCGTTCCCGACAACACGGGCTATATCACCGAGGGGCAGTACTATCTGAAGGGCGGTCGTATCGAACCGTTCGGCTCGTTGTCCCGCCTGAAGCAGAACGTCAACGGCAAGACCCGCAAGGATCACCGTGCGCTCATGGACGCGATGATTCGTCTGTATTCGTCTTACAAGGACACCGTGGAGAAAAAATCCATGGGCTTTATGATGTCGAAGTGGGACGAGAAACTGCTGAAATACGGCGAGCAGTTCGAGAAGAAAATGATGGATTTGTCCGTCAACATTTCTTTGGAAGAGGCGTTGGATTTGGGCTGGAAGATTCTGGCAGATTGTTTTGACCGCTCGGAGACGGGCATCAAGACGGAGCTGCTGGATGAGTTCTGGAAGTAATCGGGGCACGGCATGGCGAAGATTAAGCTGACTAAAAACGAGCAGAAAGCGCAGAAAGACTCGCTGAAAATGTACCAGCGTTATCTTCCGACGCTCACGCTCAAAAAACAGCAGCTTCAGACCGAAATTCGGACGATTGACGCGAAGGCGAAGGCAGTCCGCGAGCAGCGTGTGCAGCTTGAAAAAGAATTCAAGGTGTGGATCAGCGTGTTCGGGGAGGAGAATGCCTTTACGCCCGACATGGTGACGGTGCGCAACATCAAGAAAGGAATCGGCAACATTGCCGGCGTGAACATTCCCGTGTATGAAGGCGCGGAGTTCAGCCGCGGCGATTACGACTTGTATGCGACCCCGCTGTGGATTGACTTGGCCGCCGACCGCATGGAGAAAGCGCTGTCGCTGGATTTGGAAGCGAGCGTGCTTGACGAGCAGGTGCGCCTGCTTTCCCGTGAGCTGCGGACGACGACACAGCGCGTCAACTTGTTTGAGAAAGTGAAAATTCCTGAAGCGAAGCAGAATATCAAGAAAATATCGGTATACTTGGGCGATCAGCAGGTCAGTGCGGTCGTGCGGTCAAAAATCTCCAAAAAGAAGATTGACGCGCGCAATGCCGCCGCCGAAAACGCCATTGGTGCGGATGAGGGGGCTGACGCATGATAGTTCCCATGAAGAAAATCGCGCTCGTCGTCCTTGAGAAAGAGCGGAAAGAGGCGTTGCGCCGTCTGCGCAAGCTCGGCGTGGTGCAGCTGGAGGACGTGCAGGGGGCAAGTGACGAGCTGCAGACCTACCGCGACCAGAGCAACAAGCTGGCAAAGGCGATTTCGCTGTTGTCAGATACCAAAGTTCCCAAAAAGGTGCTGAAGCATCAGAAAGACTTGGAAAAAGATGCCGCGCTAGAGCTTGCCGCGACGCTCGTGCAGCAGGCGGAGCAAAAGAAGAGCTGCTACGACCGCATTACGGCGAACCGCAATGAGTTGGAGCGGCTTTCGGGCTGGGGCAGTGTTGTTCCCGAAGAAATTGCCGCGCTCGCGGAAAAAGGCGTGTACGTGTCGCTCTATGAGATTCCGCTTGCCAAATACCATGCGATTGGCGCAGACGCGCGGACGTTGCTTGTCAACCGCGACAAGGCGAAGGCTCGTTTTCTGCTCATTGCGGACAGCGCGGATGCCGACCGTCCCGTGGGTATGCCGCCGGAGGCGTATCAGGTGGTGTTGCCGCAAAAATCGACGGCGGAGCTGACGCAGGAAATTGCGGACTGCCAGAAGCAGATTGCCGCGATTGACGCGCAGGTTGCTGACAGCGTGCAGTATGTGGATTCGCTCAAGCGTTATGTGCCTTTGCTTGCGAAGGACATCGAATTTGAGAATATTTACAGCGGCATGGGCTACGAAAGCAAGGCGGCGGGAGACGATGAGGCGGCTTTGCCGCAAACATCCGTTCCGCTTGCCTGGGTGACGGGCTTTGTGCCGGTGGACGATTTGGCGACGTTGCAGGCGGCCGCAAAGGAAGCGAACTGGGGTTTGGCGGTCGGAGAGCCTTCGGAAGATGAGTTCGTGCCGACGAAGCTCAAGAACAACAGGCTCGTGAGCGTGATTTATCCGCTGACGGACTTCCTTGACGTAACGCCGGGCTACCGCGAGTTCGATATTTCGGGCTGGTTCCTGCTGTTCTTCTGCATTTTCTTTGCGATGATTTTTGGCGATGCCTGCTACGGCGCGCTGATTACGATTGCGGGCTTAGTCGCTTTGGCAAAAAGCAAGAAAGGCGGACGTTCGCTGGGCGTACTGGTGACATTGCTCGGGCTGTGTACGATGGGCTGGGGCGTGGTCACTTGCTCTTGGTTCGGCATCGAGCCGGAAAAACTGCCGCCACTGTTGAAGGACATTTCGTTCGCGCCGTTCTCTGCGGCAAAGAGCGGGTCGCCTGACGTGGCGAACACGAATCAGAAAATCTTCTGCTTCGCGCTCGCGCTTATCCAGCTGAGCATCGCGCACCTCAAGTGCATGGTGGCGGATCGCCGAAGCCTGAAATTCTTTGGCGACATGGGGTCGCTCTTCATGATTTGGGGAATGTTCTATGTCGTCATGAATATGGTGGTGGACAGCGTGCGTTTTCCGCTGGGAATTACGGAGCATACGCTGTTTGTCTGCGATTTCCCGTTGCCGTTCATCTGTCTGGGGGTGCTGGGCTTGGGCTTTGTCCTCAACTTTGTCTTTGCGAATTACGAGGGCAGTGTGGGCAAGTCCATCCTTGAGAGCGTGAAGAACATTATTTCCGTGTTGCTGGGCGTGGTGAACCAGTTCAGCGATATTGTCTCCTACATCCGCCTGTGGGCGGTCGCGCTGGCGGGTGCGGCAATCAGCAGTACCGTCAACACGATGGCAGGACCGATGTTTGGGAAAATGGCACTCTTTGTGTTCGGCGTGATTTTGCTGGTATTCGGGCACGGGCTGAATATGATACTGAACTTGCTTTCAGTTATCGTTCATGGCGTGCGCCTGAATACGCTGGAATTCAGCCAGCACTTGGGCATGACGTGGAGCGGCTCGAAATTCAGGCCGTTTTCGGATAAGTAATGACGGGGAAGGTTGCTTCCCCTGAAAATATTTCGTATACAATTGACGGTGAGAGGCCGTTGAAGGAGTTTTTATGAACTGGGGTATTTTGGGCGCAGGCTTGGTTATGGGTATTGCCGCTATGGGCAGTGCAATCGGAATCGGCATTGCAGGACAGGCTGCGATCGGTGCGTGGAAACGCTGCTATCAGGCGAACAAAGCGGCGCCGTTCCTGCTGGTCGTCTTTGCGGGCGCGCCGCTGACGCAGACAATCTACGGATTTCTGCTGATGAACACGCTCAAGGTCGCTTCTGCTGGTGCCGATGTTGCGACGCAGCTTTTCTATCTGGGCTTGGGCATTGCGTGTGGTCTTGCGATGTGTATGTCTGCCGTTTCGCAGGGCAAGGCGGGTGCCGCTGGCTCTGACGCGCTGGCAGAGACGGGCAAGGGCTTTACCAACTATATCATGGTCGTCGGTCTGTGTGAGACTATCGCGCTGTTCGCCATGGTATTCGGCATGATTGCGTGAGCCGGAACGGGACACTATGTACAGAACTCCTAGAGTCGTCACGATTGGCGGTCAGGGGGAAACGAAACGCATCGCAATCGGGGGTAACGCCCCGGTTACGGTGCAGACCATGTGGAAAGAGGGCATTATTGGCGTTAAGGACGACAGTAGTGCCCTTTCCCGTATCATCGACCGCATGGGTAATATGCAATCCCTTGGCTGTGATGTTATCCGATTTGCCGTTCCTGACATGGCGAGCGCGGAAAGTTTTAAGGAAATCTGCAAATACGCTCCCGTGCCGCTCATTGCGGACATTCATTTTGACTACCGGCTTGCGCTTGCGTCGCTGGAAGGCCCGGTCGCCGCTATCAGGATCAATCCGGGGAATATCGGAAAGCGCGAGAACGTGGAAGCCGTGGTGAATGCCTGCAAGGACAAGGGCGTTGCCATACGGATTGGCGTAAATTCGGGAAGCCTGCCGAAAGATCTGGCGGATCAGGTTGCGGAGGGCAGGATGACCCGCGCGCTTGCGCTGTGCGCGGCGGCCGCGCGTGAGGTCGCCGTGTTCGACGAGCTGCACTTCGATCAGGTGGTGGTGAGCATGAAGGCCTCGAGCGTACAGGAGACGATTGAGGCGAACGAGGCTTTTGCGAGCAAGTATGATATTCCGCTGCATCTGGGCGTGACCGAGGCGGGACCGCTGATTATCGGCGTGGTAAAAAGCACGATGGCGCTGACGCATTTGCTCAAACAGGGAATCGGCTCGACTATCCGCGTGAGCCTTTCTTCCACGCCCGAAAACGAAATCTGCACGGGAGTGACTATCCTCAAAGAATGCGCGCTGCGTACGGGCGGCGTGCAGATTATCTCCTGCCCGCGCTGCGGAAGGATCGGCTTTGACGTGCACGGGTTTGTGGACCGTTGGCAGCAGGAGCTGCTGTCCATGAAAAAGGACATTACCGTCGCGGTCATGGGCTGCGTGGTGAATGGACCGGGAGAAGGAAAACACGCCGACATCGGGATTGCGGGCGGAGACGGGCGCGCGATTATCTTCAAAAAGGGGAAAATAGTGCGCACGGTGGACGAAAAGGATGCCGATACTGTATTCAGAGAGGAATTGGACTCGCTATGAAAAAAACGGCGGCGGTTATCTATTTTGCTTTGTCTGTGGCGGTGTCGTTTGCGCGCGCGCCCAAAAAGCCTCAGGACGTATTTGCCTATCGGGTGTTCGAGGAGGCGGTCGTCGCCTTTGACGCGGGGCTTTACGGGAACGCGTTGCAGCTGGCAAACAAGGCGAAGGATCTCCGCAACGCGGAAGCCGAATACGAGACCTCTGTTTTGGAGAATGCGCTGTCGCCCCGTGCCGTCAAGCGGGTGGGGACGGACTTTCGGGACGTGCTTGCGGTGCTCGGCGAGCGCGACGAATACGAGGCGATTGCCATTATCAACCGGTATCTGAGGCGGTTCGGGCAAGACTATTTCTCTCGTTCCGTCGATCGGATGGTCTCTTGGATAAAGGAAAAGGCTGTCTACCCGGAGGCGGATTTTCTGATCGGTAGGATTTATCAGCTGGAGGGCGAGTTCGACATCGCGCTTGATTTTTACGAGCGCGCGCGCAAGGAATCGGCGTATCTTGACATTCCCGAAGAATTGTTCGACATTCTGTATGCGATGGCTGACCTTGCCAAGCAGCAGAAAAAGGACGAGGTGTACGAGCAGACGTTACTGCTGATTTTGGACAACGATCCGAATTTCAAGGACGAGGTGCTGCTGATGGCGTTGGTGCGCACCATTGATTACGATACCGAAAAGCACGTGGAGCGGTTTTTCATGCTGTTCCGCTGTGAGCCGCACCATTCTTTGCGGGCTTTGTATGAGCTGGGGAACATCTACGAGCGCAACGGCGAGGCTGAGCAGGCGCTCAAATGTGCCGCGCTCGGTACGATAGAGGCATTCACGCATATCTTAGGATCGCTCGACGAGCGCGATGCCAGTTTTTCCTATACCGATTACGGCGCGTTTCTGAGGCAGACGGCACGGTACGCGGACATTGTGGAGTGGGGAAGCCGGATGCACGTGTGGGATTTGATGTTCCAGTTTGCCGGGCGCGTTGCCGCGCGGGGCGATACGGTTTTTGCGCGGACGCTGTACGCAATCATGGCGGAGTCCATGCCCGATGCGTACTGGCGCGAAGAGGCGGCAAACCGGCTGCGTTCTATCAGTAATCAGTAGTGCAGTCCGATACCGACGGAAATTTCATAGGCAGAGCCATGCCGCCAGTTGGTGTCGATTAACTTGGGCACGATTTTGTGGATGATTTTTCTTCCCACGTCAACGCCGACGCTCGCGCGGATTTCAAGGCTCCGCCATTTTGCCGGGAACACAAGCACTTCAAGTCCGCCCGTATAAAATCCATCCTGTATGCTGAACAGCCGTCCGGTCGCGGCGTTTTTGGTGAGCGCGATGTCGATGAACGGCGAGAACTGCAGTTCAAAATCGAGGTAGCGCATGAACCTGAGCGCGCGCGTTATGCCCGCGTCCTCGCCGAACAGCGCGGCGAACCAGTCGTTCCAGTGCGTCGTTACGATATGAATCGGAACGTCGATGTTCGCCACGAACGCTGCGGGAACTTCCGCCGCCTTTTTCGCGCTGAGCTTTGCGTCGTCGCTGGCGTACTTCACGTTGTCCCGGATGCCGCGCAGGAGCGAGCCGATTTCTTCGTCGCCGTTGTGCATGGCAAATCCGTACAGCCGCCCGGTCACGCCGACGTAGGAAAACGCCTTGTAGCCCATGAAAGTCGCCCACACTTTGGGGACGAATTCTTTGCGCTGAAAATTATAGCCGATTGACTGCCCCAGCTCCACGGAAAGCCCGTCCCTGAAATTGCCGATCCAGTCCACGCGGGACGTGGAGACGCTGTGCGCGACGGTAAGCAGCGGACTGCTCAAATCGTCGTTTTCTTTGTTGATGCCGTTTTTGTCCCAGTTCCACTCATACGAGAGCGAGGGAGTCCAGCTCACTTTGCCCCAGCCGTCGATTTTGGCGAGCGTGACCGGCAGCGAGAGCGCGGCGGCTTCCGTAAAATACAACTCGTCGCCGTATTTTTCGTAGTCAACGTCGCGGGTGGCTGACTGCGTGAGCGACAGGCAGACCGAGAACTGGTCGAACGGCAGCTCAAAGGACAGCCCCGTGGAGACATCGAATTCGGGCTTTGTCGTGCCGAACGTGTAGTTGATGCCGAAATTGTTGTTCCATGATGACTTGAACGGACCGAGCTTGAACGGATAGTCGTAGGAGAAATTGAGTCCGACGACATAATCGTGCTTTTCGGAATCGTCCTCGTCATTTTCTATGGCGAAATTCACGTCAAAATCCATGATGCTCATCGTGCCCAGGAAATTCATGTCCTTCATCTTGAGCTTGAAGTCGAAGCCGTCGTTGGAATTGTACTTCGGGTATGGTACGGCGATAAAACTATAGGAATCCTTGGTGACGACGCGCAGCGAGACGGGGGTCGTGCCCTCGGCGTCCGTGTTGCCGTATATGGTCTCGACCGCGGCGGATTCAAATTCCCGCTGGTTGTTGAACTGCTGCTGCAAGTCCTGCACGTATACGTCCAGCTCGTCGGCAGAATTGAACACGCGCGTCGTGTCGATATCAACGGCATTCTGGATGGCATATTCCTTTGTCTTTCCCGTGATGTCATACGCGACATCGGTTATGCGGTATGTCTCTGCCTGCGCCGCAAACAGGCAGGCAAGGATTGCGAGTGGGGCTGCCGGTTTCATCAGTACGCGCCTTTTCCCTTGAGGACGACATGAATCGTCTTGATGATTATCCACAGGTCAAGCCAGATCGACCAGTTCTGTATGTAGTAGGAGTCGAGGACGATGCGGTCTTCATAGCCGGTGTCCGACCGCCCGGAAATCTGCCACATACCGCTCAGCCCCGGCTGCACGGAAAGGATCAGGTGCGACTTGTCGCCGTACTTGGACAGCTCCGGCTCGGTGACCGGCCGCGGCCCGATAAAGCTCATCTCGCCGGTCAGAATGTTGAAGAGCTGCGGAATCTCGTCGATGCTCGTCTTGCGCAGGAATTTGCCGATTTTGGTGATGCGCGGGTCGTTCGTCAGTTTGCGGTCTTTTTCCCATTCCGCGCGCATTTCCGGGCTCTCCGCGAGGATTTTTTCCAGCTGCTTGTCCGCGTCGGCGCACATTGAGCGGAATTTCCAGCATTTGAACGACCGTCCGTTCCTGCCGACGCGGGTATGCCCGTAGAATACCGGACCGGGATCGGATCGCTTTATGATGAGCGCGACGATGAGCGTCAGCGGAATGACGAGAGGCGCGGACAGGAGGATGAGGAAGATATCGACGAGGCGTTTCATGGCGCGGGCGGCCTTTTTGGTCAGGTTGTGCGTCGAGGAGAAGCCGAGGAATCCGCCGAAGTCGCGCACCGACGTGGTAATCGTGTTGTTGTCATGCGTCCGCGGGAAATTGATGGTGTAGCGGTAGTGCATATCGATTGCCGTGGTGTCTTTCGTGTACCCGCTGATGATGGCGACTTTTATGCCCGTCTGCCTGATGAAGTCCGCGATTTCTTTGTTCGGCGGAAAGACGGGTACGTCCATGAACATGGAGGGGGCGGACGCGCTGCCGTCAATGATGATTGCCGGACGGTAGCCGAGGTCGGGGCGGTTCAGCAGGCGCGTGATGATGATGTTGCCGCTGTCGCCGTCCACGTAGATGACGGCAGGTACGCCGAACCACCGCTGGCGTACGAAGAAGTGCCGCGCGATTTCCCTGCTGACCGGGAGCGCGAGGGATGCGATTGGCGTTGCGAGCAGGAACGCGGCGACCAGCGGGATTTTCTCGTCCGCCTCTTCCACGGTGATGGAGAGCGCGATGCCGGCGAATATGAAGAACACGCAGAGCGCGAATTTCTTGATTTCCTCGCCCGGCGGCATTGAGATGCCCGGGTACAGTCCCGCCACGTAGAACACCGCGAGCGTCGGCGGCAGGTATGCGGCGTACTCCACGAACGAGCGGAAATTTATCCAGTGGTGGTTGATGAGGTTGATGATGAAAAAACTTGCGCCGATAGAAAGCATGACGAACACCGCGTCGGTAATCATCAGCGACACGCCTGAAGTGAACGAACTGGTCCGGTAATATTTCCGTCGGAAAACGTCTTTCAATTCCTGTTCTGTCATAGCGATTTCCTTATTTTAGAACAATATGCGTGGATTGTCTATATCTAAACCGAATGTCGGCAGTCCCGTTTTTCGGAGCGTTCCGCAGAAAACCCGCCTGTATTTTACCCCCCCCGTTTTGGTTTTGTCAAGTACCCGTGTGCTTTGGCGGGAAAACTGGCCGTGCCCGCGTCAGCGCGCGTCCCGTATGCAGCGCATGATGATTGCCGCCGATTTCTCGTAGGAATAGACGGCGGGCACGGCGATGCTCCGCGCGGGCTTTTTGATGACGGCGATCAGTTTCTCCGCGAGGTCGTCCGCGTTCCCCACGGCAAAGTAGGTGACGGGAAAGTCGCGGTAGATTTCCCGGAACACGGGGATATCGGAGACGATTGCCTCCGTTCCCACGGTCATCGCCTCAAGGGGCGGCATGCCGAATCCCTCGTAGCACGACGGCTGCACCAGAACCCGTGCCTGCGCGTACACGTATTTAAGCTGTTCGTCGCTGATTTTTCCCGTAAAGGTGATGCCGCGCACTGCCGCGCCGGTCAGCTGCCGGGCAGTCTTGTCGTCCCCGGTGCGGAAGTTTTCGGCATTGCCGACGATTGTGAGCGTCGCGGAAAGTCCCTGCGCGCGCGCGCGGTCGTAGGCGGCAAGCAGCGCGGCAAGCCCTTTGTGCCGCTTGATGTTGCCCACGAACAGAATCGTGCCGTTTTTTTCGACGGGATGCGGGAACGGCTCGCGTAGGTAGGCGGGGGCGGCATTGTACGTGACGACGGGCGGACGGTTGCACCGCAGTTTTGCCATGATGCGTTCCCGCGAGAATTCCGACACGGTAAAGACGGTCCGCGATCGGTTGATGGCGTGCTGATAGAACCATTTGCGCACGAGCCGGCCGAGCGCGGAGGTGAGGTCGGGCACGTCAAGGAACACGATGTCATGGATCGTGGCGAAAACCGGCACACGGATGCCGCGCGGAATATTGCAGTACGGCGTGAAGTACGCGTCGCATTCGTTTATTTTCTGCACGATGTCGCGCGGGAAAAAGCACAGCTCCTTGAGCGAGAACGGCGGCACGGCACATTCGCAGTATTCGGCGTTCGGGTGGGAACGGAACGCCGCGCACTGCCCGCGGGCTGCAATCAGCAGGCAATGGTGCTCGGCAAGAAAGGACGGGAGCAGCCCGCTGAGGTACGAGCCGATGCCGCCCGAGCCGAGCATCCGGCAGTCTATGGCGATCCTCATAGCGACTCCGCGACGCGGCGGCGCGTCGCTTCCACGGCGGCTTGCAGTTCACGGCGGAATCGCGCGGCGGAAAACTGCTGCGCGTGCGCGGCGATTTCCTGCGCGTCAAATGCGCCGTCCTGCTCCAGCCGCTCAAAGCGGCGGACTGCCTGCATGAGCGAATCGGCTGACTGCGCGTCAAAGAAAACGCCGGTCTTGCCGTCGATGACCGTCTCATTCGCGCCGCCTCTTCCGTAGGCGATGACGGGACGGCCGCATGCCTGCGCCTCCACCGGGATAATGCCGAAGTCCTCTTCCGCGCAAAAAATGAGCGCGCGGCAGCGTTGCAGTCGTCGGCGCACCTCGTCATCGCTGATTCTGCCCGTGAACGAGATGCCCTCGTACCGCGCGGCGAGTGCCCTCAGTTCCTTTTCCTGGCTTCCGCCGCCGATGACGACGAGTTTCCGCCCCAGCTCGCCGCAGGCGGTGATGGCGAGGTCGAGTCGTTTGTACGGCACGAAACGGCTGAATGCCACGTAAAAATCGTCGGCGGGGCTGCCGTCCGGCGAAAGCCGCTCCACGTCCACCGGCGGATGGATGACCTGCGCGTCGCGGTTCCAGAATTTCTTGATTCGCCGCGCGATGTACCGCGAATTCGCCACCACCGTGTCAATCCGCTGGCTCGACACGTAATCCCACTGCCGGAGGAACGGCATCCACCGGCGCATGAAAAAGCGCGTGAGCGTGCCCGAGGCGCGGTAATAGTCAAAGTACGCATCCCATGCGTAGCGCATGGGCGAGTGAATGTACGCGAGGTAGGGAACGGCAGGCGGCGTGATGATGCCCTTGGCGCATGACGACGAGCTTGCGATCACGAGAGCGTACCCGGAAAAATCGAACGACTCGAACGCTTTCGGCATCCAGTTGAGCAGTTTTGTGTACAACTTCGTGGCGCACGGAATCTTCTGCATGAACGAAGCGCGCACTTTCTCCGGGGGAAAATGGGACGCCATCTTTTTTTTGTCGTAGACGAGTGTGTAGATGTCGGCATCGGGATAGAGCGCGAGTATCTGCTCGACCACGCGCTCGCCGCCGCCGTACGTTACCAGCCAGTCATGCACGATTGCGACTTTCATCGGCCTGCTCCTTGCGTGTCTCTGATGACCGCGTACAATTGTTCCGCCGCGTGCTGATACGTGTACTGCGCGAGCACGGCATCTGGCGCGGCGACCGGCTCTGCGAGCAATGCGTTCAGGTCGCAGTCGGTGTCGTGCGCGTCAATGTAGCGCACCGTATCCCGGTAGATTTCGTCAAGGCTCGCGCCGTGCGCGCAGATGACCGCCGCGCCGACGGAGAGCGCCTCAAGCGGGGGAATGCCGAATCCCTCGTAATACGACGGAAAGACGAACGCCTTGCAGCGTTGCATCAGCGCCTTCACTTCGCCGTCGGACACATAGCCGAGCAGGACGACGTTTTTGAGCGACTGCATTTTTTTGAGTTCGTCTGGGACAAGCCCGCTGATTGCCTTTCCGCTGACGGCAAAGGTTTCGTCGGGATGACTTTCGGCATAGTCGGCAATCCAGGCGAGGTTCTTGCGCCTGCTGAGCGAGCCGAGCGTGAAAAAATACGTTCCCGCCCGCAAAATCGGAAAGCGGGTGAAAATGCCGTCGTCCGCCTGTACGGAAGCGAAGTGTTCCCAGCCGTTCCCGATGACGCGGATGCGCGATTCCGGCACGCGGTATGCGTCCATGATGCGCCGCCTGCTGAATGCGGAGACGGTGATGAGCGTCCGCGCGTTCAGCGCGATGTTCCGGTAGTGCAGCAGGCTGTAGGCGCGGATAAGCCGGTCCTTGCGCGTCGAAAAATCCTGCGGGCAGTCGTGCGCATAGATGTCGTGCAGGAACGCGATTCCGCAGCGTTTTCCGAGCGGCGCGGTGTTGGAGAAAGACAGCGCGGTCGCATGCCGTTTCCGGCACGACCGGGCAAAGGTCCCCATGTCCCAGAACGGAAAGGCGCGGATTGCCTTTTCCGAGCGGACGAGCGTTATGTGCGTGTATGCGGGCATGGCGCGCGCGTTTGCCGGCACGAGCAGGGCAACCGCGTCATCGGCGGTAAGCAGTGCGTCGAGCCGCGCACAGACTTCCCACGCGAAACGCTCGATGCCCGTCAGGCTGCGGCAGAGAAAATTTCCATTGATGAGCACGGGCGCGGGCATGGCGAAAATCCTCCCTAATCCCGCAGGTAAATATCGCGCGTGTACACTTTGTCCCGTACGTCCGCAAGTTCGTCGGTGATGCGGTTCGCGAGGATGATGTCGCAGCCGGCCTTGAACGCGGCGAAGTCGTGATCCACGCGGAAACGCTCGAATTCGTCCTGCGCTATGGTCGGCTCGTAAATTACCACGTCAACGCCCTCGCCGCGCAGCAGCTTCATCACGTCCTGGATGGAGCTTTGGCGGAAGTTGTCGCTGTTTGCTTTCATCGTCAGGCGGAAGATGCCCACGGTGCGCGGGTTACGGCTCAGCACGTGGTGCGCGATATATTCCTTGCGCGTGCGGTTCGATTCGACGATCGCCGTCATGAGGTTCTGCGGGATGTTTGCGTAGTTCGCGAGGAGCTGCTTGGTGTCCTTGGGGAGGCAGTAGCCGCCGTACCCGAAACTCGGGTTGTTGTAGCCGTCGCCGATACGGGGGTCAAGGCACACGCCGCCGATGATTGCCCGCGTGTCCAGCCCGTGCATCTCCGCGTAGGTGTCCAGCTCGTTGAAGTAGCTCACGCGCAGGGCGAGGTACGTGTTGGCGAACAGTTTGATCGCCTCGGCCTCGGTCGCGTGCGTGTACAGGATGGGCACGTCCTGCTTTTCCGCGCCCTGCTGCAACAGCCCGGCGAACGTGCGTGCCGCCGCTTGCAGTTCCGGGGTGTCCCGGGGCGTTCCCACGACGATGCGGGTCGGCCAAAGGTTGTCGAAGAGCGCGTGTCCCTCACGCAGGAATTCCGGCGCGAACAGCACGTTCCTGATGCCGAATTTCTGGCAGACGCTTTCGGTATATCCCACGGGGACGGTCGATTTTATGACGATGACCGCCTGCGGCGCGTATTCCTGCGCGAGCGCGATGACCGCCTCCACGCTTGACGTGTCGAAATAGTTTTTCGCCGGGTCGTAGTTCGTGGGCGTGGCGATGATGACGAACTGCGCGTCCGTGTATGCCGCGCGCGCGTCCGTGGTCGCCTTGAGGTTCAGGTTCTTTCCGGCGAGGTACGCCTCGATTTCTTTGTCGCGAATTGGCGATTTCCGTGCGGCGATCAGGTCGATCTTGGACTGCATGATGTCCATCGCATACACTTCCTGATGCTGCGCGAGCAGCACCGCGAGGGAAAGCCCGACATATCCCGTGCCGGCGACCGTGATTTTCATACTGACGCTCCTTGTCTCCGTTGCGGCAAGTATACAGAAAATCGCGCCCGCTTGCAATGCGTCGTCGGTCGGTTCGCGCGGTCGGGGCGAAAAAAAAGCGCAAGAAAAAATTGAAATAGGGGGGGGGTGAAAATATTGACTTTTTTGTGCGCATATATGATAATCTTCACCATGATCGTTTCTGCGGGAATTGCGTTTTTCATCAGCGTGGCGTTTACGCCGGTCGTCATCTTCCTCTGCAAAAAGAACAACTGGTACGACGAGCCGGGCGCGCGCAAGATGCACGACAGTGCCGTTCCCCGTTTGGGCGGCTTCTGCGTGTTCTTCGCGTTCTTCATTGCCGCCGCGGTGTATGTCCGCTTTTTTTCCGGCGGCGGGTATGCGTTCGCCGTGCCGCTTTTTGTGGGCGGGCTTGTCATCTTTCTGACCGGCATCATCGACGATTTCTTTGACCTGCGCGCCCGGCTCAAGTTCGTCATGCAGATAGCGGTCGCCCTCATCGTCGCGCTCAGCCCGCTGTATTTCCGGCATGTTCTCTCGCTCGCCATTCCGCCGGTGCTGGGGCGGGTCGGCACGTTCTTCTGGATAATCGTGCTGATGAACGCATACAATCTGATTGACGGGCTGGACTGGCTGTGCGGCGGGCTTTCGTTCCTGACGCTGCTGACGGTGGGGCTGCTGCTCGCGTACTACGGGAGCGACGCGGGCAACGTCTATTTCGTGCTGTGCGCCGCGCTCGCGGGCTTCCTCGTGTACAACAAGCCGAAGGCGAAGATTTTTCTGGGCGACGGCGGCAGTCAGACGCTCGGCTATTTTATCGCCGTCGCGCCGCTGTTCGCGCCGTCCGGCACGTTCGCCGACGCGCGGTTCGAGGAGGTGAAGTCCGTCCTCATGCTCCTGCTCATGTCCATTCCCGTGACCGACGTGATTGCGGCGGTAATCCGGCGGACTCGTGACCACCGCGCCATTTTCAGCGCCGACCGGGCGCATATCCACCACAAGCTGATCAATATCGGGCTTTCGGAGGGGGCGACGGTCGCGTTCCTGCTGTGTTTGCAGCTACTGATTTGCCTTTCCGCAATCGGCGCAGTCTTCATGCGGACGCGCAAGGCTTCCATAAGCCTCGTGCTTGTCGTCCTCGGATTTGTCTGGCTGTTTTTTATCACCATCCACTATGTCAACCGCGCGGTGAACATCAAGTTCCGGGGTCATCTTGCCGCAGAGCCGCAGGAAGAGCATTAGCCTCCGCGTCCTGCACTTTCCTGATGTAGAATGTCGCAAAATCCTTAATCCGGTTGTTGAAGGCTTTTTCCAGCGATTTTTTGAGGAACGGCGGCTTCGGTCCGCGGATGCCGCCCGCGCCGTAGACAATCCAGTAGCCGCCGTCCTGCACGATTGCCACGCCGGCTTTCATCGTGTCTTTCGCGATGGCGCGGACGATTGCCAGCCTGATTTTTTCGGTGTTCGTGTGCAGGAATACGAAAGCGTCCGGTGTCTTGCGCATGGACAGGCGGGCGGGGTACGGCTCGAACGGTTCCATGCAGAAGCGGGCGGTGCTGCGCGTCTCCGTGCCGTCCGTCTCCGTCTCAATCAGATCGGCGACCGTAAAAAGCGGCTCGGTTTTGCCGGAGGATTCCGAATAATACGGAATCTCACGGAACGTGTCCATGTCGCGGAAGAACGATTCGGCAAGGTCGGTCAGCTGCCCGTCGTAGGCAAGGGGCAGTGCCCACAGCACTTCGGAAAGATAGTTCACCCGTGCGCCGCGCATGGCATCGGCGACCGTATCGGTCTCCGGCGACGCGCCCGGCACGACGCAGATTTTTTCGCTCGTGTTGATGTGGCGGATGACGATTTCGCCCCGGTACAGCCGCTCGCGCTCGTCATTTGACAGCTGGTCGTTGAACAGTTCCGCCGGCGCGCTGGCGGCAAGCAGGAGGAACGCGGCAATCGGCAGGATTCGCATACGCGGCACGTGCCGCTGACGGAACGGAATCCCGCGCTCATGCGCCCGGATTGCCCCGCTCCCCATAGTTTTTTTCGACCCACTGCATGTATTCGCCGCTCAGGATACGGCGTATCCAGTCGGGATGGGTCAGGTTCCAGCGCACGGTGAGCGCAAGCCCGCGCTCAAAGGTCATCTTGCGCTCCCAGCCCAGCTCCCGCTTGATTTTCGCGCAGTCAATCGCGTAGCGCAGGTCGTGCCCCGGCCGGTCCTTGACGTGCGTTATCGTCTTTCTGATGTCGTCCGCGGATTTTCCGAGTTCGGGAGCGGCCGTCTCGATCAGTTTTTCCAGCAGCGTGATGTTCTGCCATTCGTTCTCGCCGCCGATGTTGTATTTTTCCCCTGCCGCGCCGTTTTGCAGGATGAGCCAGACGGCGCGGTTGTGATCCTCCACGTAAATCCAGTCGCGGATGTTCGTGCCCGCGCCGTAGACGGGCAGGCTCTTTCCCTGCTGCATGTTGAGGATCATCAGCGGAATCAGTTTTTCGGGGAACTGGAACGGACCGTAGTTGTTCGTGCAGTTGGAGAGCGTGACCGGCAGCCCGTAGGTGTGGTAATACGCCATGACGATATGGTCGCTTGAGGCCTTGGATGCCGAGTAGGGCGAGCGCGGGTCGTAGGGCGTGGTCTCGGTGAAGTAGCCCGTCGGACCGAGCGATCCGTACACTTCGTCGGTGGAGATGTGGTGGAACAACACGTCGTCGCGTGGGTTGTCCAGGGAGACGCCCCAGTACGTGCGCGCTACGTCGAGCAGCGTGTACGTGCCGAGCACGTTCGTCCTGACAAAGGCTTCCGGCCCGACAATCGATCGGTCAACGTGGCTTTCGGCGGCGAAATGCACCACGGTGTCGATGTCGTACTGCCTGAATATCCGCTCAACTGCCGCGCGATTGCAGATGTCGGCTTTCTCAAAGAAAAACCGCCGCTCGCCGCGCGCGCCCGTGCCGAATTCGGCATCGATGTCGTCCAACGACTCGCCGTTTCCCGCATAGGTGAGCGCGTCCAGGTTCACGATTCTGCCGGAGAAGCGCGCGTCCTCAAATGCTGCCGCGCCGCTCGTTGATTTCCCGAACAAATAGTGGATGAAATTCGAGCCGATGAATCCGGCACCGCCGGTGACCAGTATCGTATGGAGCTTCCGTTTCATTGCTGTGCCTCCGTGTCTTTCATGAAGCGTTCGAGCGATTTCTGCCAGTGCGGCAGCTTGATGCGCAGCGCGTCCTGTATCTTCGTCTTGTCGAGTACGCTGTAGGCCGGGCGTTTCGCTTTCGTGGGATACTCGGCGGTCGTGCACGGCACGATACGGCATGCGTGTTCCGCGGCAATCCGCTTGTGCTTTTTGCCCAGCCGGTAGATTTCTTCCGCGAATTCGTGCCAGTTTGTTTCGCCCTCGTCGGTCACGTGGTAGATGCCGAACGGCACGAAATGCCCTTTCGCGTTCGCCGTGACCAGCGCGGTGATGACCGAGGCGAGCGTGTCCGCGTTGGTGGGCGTGCCTTTCTGGTCGGCGACCACCTTAACCTCGTCCTTACTGCCCGTCAGGCTGAGCATCGTGGCGACAAAGTTGCGCCCGTGCCGCCCGTAGAGCCATGCCGTGCGCAGGATGTAGAATTTGGTCATCTCTTTCGCGATTGCGTCCTCGCCGTCGCTTTTGGTCCTGCCGTACACGCCGAGCGGTGCTTTTGCGTCGTCCTCGGCGTAGGGGCGCGTACCCGTGCCATCGAACACGTAGTCCGTGCTGATATGGATGAGCGTCGCGCCGTTGTTGCGCGCCACGCGCGCGATGTTCTCCACGCCTTTCGCGTTGACGGCGGCGGCTTTTTCCGCCTCGTCCTCGGCATTGTTCACGTCGGTGTATGCCGCGCAGTTGATGATATATTCGAGCGTGTGCCCGGGGTTCTGCGAGCTGACGCGCAGGGCGAACTGTTCGAGCGCGTCGTAGTCGGTGATGTCCACGTCGGAATCCGACGCGGCGAACGGAATTTTTGCGGCAGTCAAGTGCGCGGCGACTTCGCTGCCGAGCATGCCGCTCGCGCCGATAAGCCAGATCATCGCGTACCTTCTGCCCAATGGCCGTCCATGTCAAAATACCGCTTGTCCCGGTCGAACGCCGGGTGCTTCTTGTCTTTCTCGCTCAGGAGCGGCTGCCGCGCGGGGGCGACGGCGTTCCAGTCAATCGCGATCGCGGGGTCGTCCCACATCAGCCCCGCCTCATCCTCGGGGTGGTAGAAGTCGGTGCACTTGTAGGTGAACACGGCAAAGTCGCTCAGGACGTAGAATCCGTGGGCGAATCCTTCGGGAATATAGAACATATTCTGTTTTTCGCCGTCAAGCAGTACGCCGTGATACGCGCCGAACGTGGGCGAATCGTTGCGCAGATCGACCGCCACGTCATAGACCGTTCCCTGCAACGCGCGCACGAGCTTTCCCTGCGGGTGGTTCGTCTGCCAGTGCATGCCGCGCAGCACGCCGCCCTTTGACGCGCTCTGGTTGTCCTGCACGAAGCGCATCGTCAGCCCTGCCGCAAAGAAGTCCTTTTCGCTGTAGGATTCCAGAAAATAGCCGCGCGCGTCGCCGAATCGTTTGGGCTGGATTTCCCACAGCCCTTGGATCGCACAGGGGGTAAAGTCGAATGCCATCAGAAATGCTCCGCGATGAACTGAAGGTAGGTGCCGTAGTCGGTCTTGTACTGCGCCGCCAGTGCCGTCAGCTGATTATTATCGATCCAGCCGTTGCGGTAGGCGATTTCCTCGATGCAGCTCACGTAAAATCCCTGCCGCTTCTGGATAGTTTTGACGAAATCGCCTGCTTCCTGCAAGCCGTCGTACGTTCCCGTGTCGAGCCATGCCATGCCGCGTCCGAGCAGCTCCACGGTGAGCGCGGATTTGGCGAGGTACGCGTTGTTCACTGCCGTAATCTCGATTTCGCCGCGCGCTGACGGCTTGACTTCCCGCGCGATCTGTGTCACGGCGTTGTCATAAAAATACAGCCCGGGAACGGCATAGTTCGACTTCGGGTGCGCGGGCTTCTCTTCAATGCCGATGACCCTGCCGTCCGCGTCGCTCTCCACCACGCCGTATGCCGACGGGTCTTTGACATAATAGCCGAAAATGACCGCTCCGCCGCGCGTGTCCACGGTATGCGCGGCGTTCTTGAGCGTCTCGGAGAAATTCTGCCCGTAGAAGATATTGTCGCCGAGCACGAGCGCGATGGTATCGTCCCCGATAAAGTCTTTTCCCACGATAAATGCGTCGGCAAGCCCGCGCGGCTGCTCCTGCACGGCGTACTCGAACCGCATGCCGAGCCAGCCGCCGTCGCCGAACAGCGACTCGAAGACGGGGAGGTCGCGCGGCGTGGAGATGACGAGCACGTCGCGGATTCCGGCGAGCATGAGGACGCTCAGCGGATAGTAAATCATCGGCTTGTCGTATACCGGCAGAATCTGCTTGCTCACGGCGCGTGTGAGCGGATACAGTCGCGTGCCCGAACCGCCCGCAAGAATGATACCTTTCATGCCGCCCATTCTACCATAAATCCCGCCGTCACGGCAAGAGAGCCCCGCGCGGATTGACTAATGCGCGGGAAAAAATTATGATAAGGCATTGTGCTGACACGTTATTCGACCGATGCCCGCGGCAGGCTGCGGCAGAAAGCCGTCGTTTATACGAAAGAAGAGCATCGGATACCGGTAGAGACCATTGACAAAGACGCGTATTTCGTCGTCTCGCACCTGCGTGAGTGCGGGTACGATGCCTACATCGTGGGCGGCGCGGTGCGCGACCTGCTTGTCGGCAGGAATCCCAAGGATTTTGACATCGTGACCGAGGCCACGCCGTCGCGCATCAAGCGGCTGTTCCGTAACTCACGGATCATCGGGCGGCGATTCCGGCTGGTGCACGTGTTCTTCGGTGAGAAGATTTTTGAGGTCAGCACGTTCCGCTCAACAAAGTCGGGCAGCGTCGGGAACGAATTCGGCACGATGGACGAGGACGTACAGCGGCGCGACTTTACGCTCAACGCGCTGTATTACGACCCGCTCCGCGAGCAGGTCATCGATTACGTGGGCGGCGTGAGCGACATCAGGAAAGGCATTCTGCGCCCCGTCATTCCGCTGGACCGTATTTTTGAGGAAGATCCCGTGCGCATGCTGCGCGCCGTCAAGTACAGCGTCACGACGGGATGCCGCATTCCGTTCGCCCTGCGCCATAAAATCCGCCGGTGTGCGCCCCTGCTGTCGCCCGTCTCGCCGTCCCGCCTGACCGAGGAGATGCTCAAGATCGTCAACGGCGGGCATTCCTACGACATCGTTCGCGAGGCCCTTGACACCGACCTGTACATGCACTTGCAGCCGGCGGCGTGCGCCATGATGTATGCCGACAAGCATTTCGAGCGCGCCTATATGGAAAGTCTCCGTGCGCTGGACGAGCTGGTCGCGCGGGAAAGCGACGCTCGGCTGGGAAAGAAACTCATGTTCTTCGTGCGCGATTTCATCGCCGGGCTGACCGACTGGCAGAAAGAGGCCGAGTCGAAGGCGGCGGCAGGCGAGCTGTACCTGAAGACCTGGACGCAGGTGCGCCAGTTCGTGCTGCCGATCAACCCGCAGCGCACCGAGCTGGAATACGCTATCCGCGAGTCGCTGCGCGCGCTCGGCGTGTCGGTCAAGATTCCCAAGCGGATGTTTGCGGACAAGAAATAGCCCGCGCAGTCCTGTGCGTCAAATTGACGCCTGTGGCGGCAGGATTTTGTCCACGATGATGGCGATGTCCTCGATGAGCGTGCCGGTCACTTTTTCAATCATGTCCGTGATGAACGTCTTCAGCCCGCCCGTGAACGCGGTGAGCTGCTGGCCGAACGGAATGTCCACGGTGAGCACGAGCCGGTAGCCGCTCGCGTCGAACGAGACCGACAGTTTCTTGAGGCTGATTCCCGCGTGGTACTGCTTCGTGTAGTGCTCCGTCATGCGGGCGAGCGCCGCCTGCGGGATGTCCTTGCGGTTGACGCGCGAGAATTCGGGGCGGACGACCGATTTTTCGAACTGCTTTGCGTTCGCGGACGGTTCGTTCGGTGCCTGCGCCGACGGGAAGAGACGCGCGATCCATTTTTTCCGCGTGAGCGAGACGCGCACCGCGTTGACGAAAATCTTGGTGTATCCTTTCTTGACCTCGTTCGAGCGCACGGGAATGACGTGCTTTCCCTCGATGATGCGGCTCCGCCGCGCCTGCTCCATCTGCTCCTTGGTGGCAAGCTCTTCGATGTGGATGAATTTCTGGATGGGCGGGAGCTGTAGCCTCGTCGCAATTTTTCCCGCCATTTTTTCCGACGTTCCCAAAATGAGCAGTTTTTTGAGCCGCAGGCTGCGGATTGCGCGCGCCGCCTCGTCGCGCTCTTCCTTGCCGTCAAAAAGCGCGATCCTGACCGCGCCCATGTAGGTCTGCTCCAGTTTTGCCGAATGCCCCGATATGATTTCGTCGTCGTAAATCAGCAGCCCGTCGTCGATGATCGCCCGGATGCCGTACCGCTGCGCGACCAGCTTCGCGCGGAAACTCTTTCCCGTGCCGCTCGGCCCGACGAATGCGAAAACCTGAATCTGTTTTGACTGCAAGCCCAAAAGTTCGAGAAGGTGCATGGCAAGAACTCTTCCTATTGATTATAACCGTGCGTCAGACTTTATCAAGCAGGTGCGCAGCATTTTTGCGAAATTGTCCGGGATAGCGGCGCGGATGTCGGGCGGAACGCCGAGCGGGTTCTTGCCGATGACGATCTGGTGCGCGTGCAGGAAAAAATCCTGCGTCCCGGCAATTTCGCTGCCGCCGTAGGCCGTGTCCCCGAGCAGGGGGAATCCGTGCGCCGCTGCCTGCGCGCGGATCTGGTGCTTGCGTCCCGTCGTGATGGCGCACTCCACGAGCGTCACGGGCATGCCGCGGAACATGCCGGCAGCAAGCGGCTCGACCGTCGTCTGCGCGTGCTTTCCGTCCCCGCCGACCGAGACGGTGTGGAAACGATGTGATGGTGTATCTTTTTCTGCAACAGTGTCTTCCCACGTCTGTGCGTGATTCAGCGCGTTCTGCACGAGCGCGAGGTATTTTTTCTGGACGGCGTGCGCCCGGATCGCCTGCGAGAACCACTGCGCGCCGCGCAGGCTCTGCGAGAACACGACGATTCCCGTGGTCTTGCGGTCAAGCCGGTGCAGCGGTCCGCAGCGGAACGAAAGCGAGCTGCCGTCGTTGCCGTGGCGGAACGCGAAGTCGTCCCGCACCATGTCCGCGAGCGATTGTCCGTCGCGCCGTGCTTTCTGCACGGGGAGGTCATAGGGCTTGTTCAGGATCAGGAGGTCGCCGTTCCTGAACAGCACGAGGTCGTCCGGGAGCGGGGTGGCGGGTGTTTTTGGGGCGTTTTTTGCTTCGCCCAGCAGGACGCGGGCGATTGCGATGTCGCTTCCGGCGCGCACGCGGAAATCCTGCCGCCGCCGCCTGCCGTCCACGCAAATCAGTCCCTTGCGGAGCGCGCCGTACACGCGCGACAGCGGCTGTCCCGGCAGGTATCGCCGGATAATGGTGTCAAGGCGGCGGCCGTCGTCGTCCTGCCCTGCGGTTACGTGCGTGAAGTTCATGGCAGTATCCTACCGGGAAAATCCGTCTTTTGCTACTAGACGAAAACCGCCATACGGATATAATGAAGCGTATGGATGCAAGTCTTCGTGATCAGGTGCAGCAGTTTTTTTCTTCCCCGGTATTTTTGGCGTGTGTGTTCAGCTGGCTGAGCGCGCAGGTCATCAAGACGGTCATCAAGTTGTTCAGCGGAAAGATACGCAGTATCGGCGAGCTGTTCGAGCTGCTCATCTGGCGCACGGGGAGCATGCCTTCGGCGCATTCGGCGCTGGTCTCGTCGCTGTGCACGTCCATCGGCTTCCGTTCGGGCATTGCCTCCGACGTTTTCATGCTTTCTGCCTGTTTCTTCTTCGTAACAGTCCGTGACGCGCTGGGAGTCCGGCGGGCGAGCGGCATTCAGGCGCGGAAGCTGAACGAAATCGGGGCGGCGTTGCAGGAGCAGCAGATTCATGCGTACCGCCCGATAAAGGAAGTGCAGGGGCATACGCCGCTTGAGGTGTGCGTGGGCGTGCTGCTCGGCTTTTTTGTCGGCGTGGCATTCTCGGTCTTGTGAGCGCGGGTGGTGGGAGCGATGAAACCAATTCGGACGATAATCATGACGGCCGCGCTCTGTGCCGTCGCGCTCGGCGCGTTCGCCGTGTTCCGTATCGTTCCGGTCAGCCGCCTGTGGAAAGGCTACCGGGTGCTGTACGTCATTTCCGATTCGCTGACGGACGCGCAGGTCCATGCGGTGCTGGCGCGGAACGGATGCCGGGACGTGGTGGCACGGTCGAATCAGGGCATTCCGATTGTCTCCCGTTACAGCCCCGTGCAGATGCAGGGCGCGGATTCCTATATAACGAAGCGCAACGTTTTTTTCCGCGACGAGAGCAATACTGCGCTGCTGTGCTATGTTCCCGAGGGGCAGGACCGGGCGTTGTCGCGCGCAATTGACGAGTTGCAGTCAGTGCCGGGCGCGGTCGTGGGGACGGACGGCACGGCATCGTTTCCCTGGACAAGCCCGATTGTCTATGCGGCATTCGCGCTTGTCTGCATTGTCTTTGCCCGGCAGCGGCTTGCCATTGCGCCCGCGCTCCTGTTCCTGCTCGCCTTTATGCTGAGCCGCCCGCAGTTCACGACGGGCGCGGCGGCATGCCTGGCAAGCTACGGTTTTTTCATGCTGCAAAAGATATGGGGGCGGCACGGCTTTCTGAAAGGCGCGGGCAGTCCGCTGGTCGTCATCTGCCTGTTCGCGCCGGCAGTGCTGCTGTTCGTGTCGTCGCCGCTGAACGTGCTTTTTTACGTCGTCGCGCTTGTGGCGGGGGGGGCTGCGCTCGTGCTTGTCGCGCTGCTCAAAACCGTGTATGATGAGAAACGCAAGCGACATCCGTTCGCGCCCGTGCTGATCCGGGGCGCGCGGTTCATTCCGCTCGTGGAGCGTAGGGATGTCAAGGTCATCGCGCTGCTTGTGTTTGCGACGGCGGTCATGCTGTTGGTGTCGCTTGCGGGGACGATGGTGCAGTCGCCGGTATCGGAAGGAATCGTCCCGGCCGTTCCGGCACCTGTCGCGGGTTCGGCGCGGCTGCCCGATCTGGACGATTTCCTTGCCTGGAGCTGGCAGACCGTGACGTTCCCGTACCGCCGCCTGTCGGACGGAAACGCGCAGCCGCCCGTTGACGGAGACACCGTTGTCATGCCGGAGTACGCGGAGGAGAACGGCGTTATTACGGAGCGCGGGAAGACGGTGTTCGTGTACAACGGCGCGTTCCGCAGTTCCGTGTATGATTCGGTGCGGCGCTTGCCGTATCCCGCGCTGGAGAAAATGCTGCTCCGGCAGGGCAAGGACGCGCGCTATTCGTATGCGCGCGGCGGCAGGTCGACGGGCGAGCGGTTCGGTCCGGCGCTGCTGGTGGTGTTCATGCTGATTCCTGCGGGAATTATCGGATATGTTGTGTTGGTAAGAAGGCATTATGGCATCGGTTTCTGATTTTCTCTCCGAGGACAGCGGGGCGTTTTCCCTTTCGGTCAACGGATTCATGCCGCGCGTCGCCGTCGTGCCGTTCGGGTATGACAAGGGCGAGCGCATGGAAATCCTCGTCAGGGAAGGCGATGTCGTGCAGGAAGGGCAGACGATTGCGCAGGGCAGGTCCGGCTCGGTGCAGGCATCGATTCCGGGGACGGTGCGGGAGCTTTCGGTCGTGCAGCTCCCCGACGGAAAGCTGGGCAAGGCGGCGAACATCGCGCTGGGCGGCTCGTTCTCCTACAGCGGCAGGCGGTCGTGGAAGATTGACTGGACTGTCTATGAAGCCGGTATGCTGCAACTGTTCTTTGCCGAGCGCGGCGTGGTCAGCACGTTCTCGCGGTGCACGTCGCTGTGCGCGCAGATAAAACAGCTGCATCCCCAGAGCGCGCGGATTCTGGTGGTGCGGCTCTTTGACGACGATCCCAGCCGCGTGACGGAGACGTTCGTTGCCGCGCACCATGCGGCGGAGGTCGCCGAGGGGGCCGCGATCATCGCGAAAGCGATGCGGGCGAACGGCGTGGTGTTCGTGCGGCGCGCGGGCGGAAAAGACGCTGCCGTGCACCGGCGGGACGACGCGATGTTCGGCGTTCCTGCCTATGACATTGCCTGTACTACGGCGCGCTATCCGGCGGGCACGCGGCATGAGCTGGTGGCTGCTATCCGAAAGCAGCTGCCGGAACAGCCGTTTTCGGGCATCGGCAACCGCGACCTGTTCATCGACGTGCAGACGGCACTGGCGGCATACCGCGCGGTCGCGCTTTCGACCCCGCTTTTGGAGACGTACGTGCACGTGACCGGCGACTGCCTGAACGCGGGCGCGATTATGAATGTCAAAATCGGCACGACGCTGGGCGAGCTTGCGGCGCAGTGCGGCGGATTCAAACGCCCCGTCGCGGGTATCGTAATCAACGGCATCGTGACGGGCTTTTCCGTGAGCAGCCTTGACGTGCCGGTGACTGCGATGGTCAAGTCCGTGGCGTTCCTGCCGCCGCGCCGGGCAAAACGCCAGCATGATGAGCCGTGCGTCCGCTGCGGCGGCTGCCGGAATGTCTGCCCGGTCGCCCTGTATCCCGATATGTTCTACCGCGCGTTCATGCATGGGGCGGACGCCACCGAGCTGGAAAAACGTTATGCGGCGACGACCGTGCTCTGCACGGGCTGCGCGCTGTGCAATGCGGTCTGCCCGTCGCGGCTGCCGCTCAGCCAGATAGCCGCGCTGATAAAGGATAACTATGATGAAACATAATTATACGACCGTCTCGCTGCGACCGTATGCCACCCTCACGCCGTCCGTGCACGCCAAGGGATATGCGTTCCTGCTTGTCCTGCTGCCGCACGTGCTCATGCTTTTTCTGACGCGGAGCTGGGGCGCGCTGGGCGTGGTCGCGGGCGCGGTGCTCGCGTCTGCTGCCGTGGCGGGCATCGCCTGTTTCTTTTCGCCGCCCCGGACGTTCGGCTGGATTGCCGCGCTCGTGCGCGGGCTGGTCATCGGCCTGCTCATTCCGTCGTCGTATCCGGCGGCATCCGTCTTTCTGATCGCGCTGTGCGTGCTTCTGGTCTGCGAGCATATCCTCGGCGGCTTTGCGGACACCTGGGTGAATCCCGTCGCGCTGACGGTGGCGGTCTGCTGGCTCGTGCGCACCGACCTGTTCCCCGCGTTCTCGCTGTCTGCGGAGGACTTGCAGGTGAAGAACGTCGCGCTCACGCTCATTCAGGACGGCACGTTCCCCACGATGGGCATTGACGCGCGGATTACGGCGTTCCTGAACAGGAACGTGTTCGGTCTGTTCGGCGTGTCCGTTCCCGAAGGCTACGTGTCGCTGCTGTGGGATTCCCATGCGTCCGTCCCGGCGTTCCGCTTCAACCTGATTACGCTGGTCACGTCGATTTTCCTCATTTCGTTCGACCTCGTCAAGGCGCTCATTCCGGCGGTCTACCTTGCCGTTTACTGCCTGCTTGTCCGATTCCTCGCCCCGGTGTGGTACGGCGGCACGGTCGGGCAGGGCGATATGCTGTTCGCGCTGCTGACGAGCGGTACGCTGTTCTGTACGCTGTTCCTGCTGCAATGGTACGGTACGACACCCGTGACGGCGGCGGGGAAGGTGGTCTATGGCTTTTTTGCGGGCATCGTCGCGTTTCTCATCATCGGCGTGGGGGATTCGGGCGCGGGGTCGGCGTTCACGGTGCTGGTCATGAACGTGGTCGCGCCGGTCATCGTCGCGGCGGAGACAGCGGCTGAGCGGCAGTACCTGCATACGGTGCTGTTGCCGCGGGTGCAGGCGCACAAGGATGGTCATCATGCCTGACAACGAACTGAAAGCGGCCTGCAAGAAATACGGCATCTTTTTCGGCATAATGGCCGGCATGACGGCGGTCGTCCTGTGCGTCAGCCTGCTCGCGCACGGCTCATGGCGGCACGGGCTTGCGCAGACTGCGCAGGCGACGCTCGACACGTATTTCCCCGGCGCTTATGTGGTCGGCGACTTTTTGGAGATTAAATCGACGATGGCGACGAGCGCGGCGGTGTTCGCGGTCCGGCGCGCGGATGCGGCGGAGCGGCCGGTCTGCTGCGTGATCGTGCGCATTCCCACGGTTGCGGGGGCGTTGCCCGCGCTGTTCCTGTATGAACCGCGCTCCGGCGTACAGTTCGTCGGCTATGCGCTTGACCTGGGCACGGCGGCGCACGTCCTCAACCGCACCGTGCAGGGCAGTACGATTGCGTACTGGCAGAAGCGGATTCCGCTCATGCTGGAAAAGGCGGGAGTACAATGAAAGACAGGACGATTTATTTTTATCTCGCGGCCGTCCTTACGGTCGTCGTTCCCGTTCCCGGGCGGCTGGCGTTCGGGCTGCTGATGGTCGTGGTGTTCAACGTGCAGGTTTTGACGGGCGTGCTTGTCGGGCATCTGACGGAGCGGTTGCATTTGGACGATTTGAAGAACGTGATCGTGTCGGTGGAGCTGGTTGCGGTGACCATTCTGTTCAAGCAGCTGGTCATCTTTTTCTGTCCCGTCGTCGCGCTCACGTTGGGATTCTCGTTCTATCTTCCCGCGCTGGCTTCGGCAATCATTGAGTTTTCCTATAAATATGCCGCACCGTCGCTCGCGGCGGACATACAGGAGAAGGCGTTGCGGAACGCGGTGTTCTCCGCCGTCGCGCTCGGCATCTACCTGGTGCGCGACCTCGTGGGTTTCGGCACGGTGACCTTTCCCGTCTGGCGCAGGATTGCCGCGGCGCACGTGCCGTTCGGCGCACAGGCGACTGCCGCAGGCGCGTTTTTCGCGACGATTCCGGGCGCGTTCGTGCTTGTCGCCGTCTTGCTCGCGCTCTACCTGCTCGTGACGGGGCAGTTTGCGGCTCTCAGGCGCGCGGGAGTCGAGCGATGATTTTCGCCACGATTGTCTATTATGCGTTCTCCGCGTCGGCGTTCCTGTTCTATGGGATTGGGCTGCACAACCTGATTTCTGCGGGCAGCGGCGGCTACGGAAACCTTGTCCTGACGGGCACGAAATCGCTCATTACGGTGGCGACTACGACGACGGTCTCCTACCTGATCGTCAATGCCCTGTTCGTCCCGGTGCGCCTTGCCGAGCTGTACCCGCTGGTGGCGGTCATCGTGTTCGTCCTGTTCTCCGCGGTCATCGAAGTGTTCGTGACTATCGGCTTGCAGAATTCGGCGACGGAATTCGGCGTGCCCCTGCTGTGCGTGCTGCTCGCGCTCAACGAGGCATCGTCCGTCGGCGTGGCGGTCATCATTGCCGTTTCGTGCGTCGCGGCGTTCTATCTGCTGTGCGGCATTGTCTTTGCGCTGCGCAACCGTTTCTCGTTGTTCGCGCCGGTTCAGGGACTGCGGGTCTACTGTCTGCTGCTCGTGAGCCTTGCGGTCATCCTGATTGCGCTGGGCGCGTTCAACGTGTCATGGCTCATGCAACTGGAGGTGGGACGATGATTCTTGCCGTGCTGCTGCTCGTCGTCTTTCTGCTGTTGGCGACGGGCTGCCTGTTTTTCTTCTTCTGCTTTTTCGTGCCCGCGCTCAAGTCAAAGTATTACGGTGTTGCGTCGGTGCTTTCTGCCGAAAAGAACGTGAGCTATGAGGTCGAAAAAGAGGACGCGGTCAAAAGCGACCCGTCGCGGCGGGCGGTCATTGACTCCGCGCCAAAAGACGAGTCCGTGCGGCGGCTCACCTACGCGGGGCTGAAAAACTGCGCCGTGTTCCATGCGGCGTATGAGACCGAATACCACGGTTTCCACGGCTGCGCGGGCTTTGGCGACTGCATGGCGGTCTGCCACCAGAAGGCAATCCAGCTGGACGGCAGCGTTGCCGTAGTGACCGATTTGTGCGACGGCTGCGGCGCGTGCGTCCCGTCTTGTCCTGCCGGGCTGATTTCGCTGGCGGAAAAAACGGGCGCGGAGGCGGACATTCCGGCGAAAAAGCATTTTACATTTTGGCGCGCTTGGTATAGAATGATACAAGCGAGGTCTGGAAGGAGTTAGCGTTGTAGGTTGTGCAGGGTGGGGCGCAGCACTCGTTTCGTTTTGGTATGAAAGTGTTGCATATCTGCATGGCGGTTACGGCCGGTTCGCTGGGTATCAGTTCGCCCGATTCGTTGGAGGCGGCGTACCAGCGGTCATATAAAAAAATCGTCTCGTTTCTCTATGCGAATCCTGCGTGTAAGGTGTCTTTCTCATTTTTCGGACCGACGTTCTCCTGGCTGGCAAAAAAGCATCCCGAATGCGTGACGCTCCTGAAAGAGCTGCTGCACCGCAAGCAGATTGAGCTGCTGGGCGGCGGCTATTATAATCCGCCGTTCCCGCTGCTGCTTCCCATGGACAGGAACGGGCAGATTGAGCTGTACACCGCCGCCTTAAGCGGCGCGATCGGGAAGCGTCCGCGCGGCATGACCGTGTACGGCTCGGTATGGGACGGCGGCATCGTGCCGGGGCTGCACAACAGCGGCATGGAGTACGTGCTGCTGGACAGCTCGCTGGTCGCGCCGGAGAAACGGACGGGCGAGCCGCTGCTGGTCACCGAGCAGGGAAAGTCGGTCGTCGTGTTTCCCGTCTCGCGCGAGGGGCTGCCGCATGACAATTCCGTTTCGGCGGCGGACTATCTTGCTTCACTCAAGGCGGCGGCGCTGTCGTCGTCCGCAAAAACGGCCGCGCCCGCGACGGATGTTCCCGTGCTCACCCTCATGTGCGACGTGGAATCGTTCGCCGCCCGCTGTGAGGACGGTTGGATGAGCGGACTGCTCGGCGCGCTTCAGTCTGACGCAGACGGCGGCATCGCGCTGACGACCCCGCAGGAATACCGCAAGCTGCATGCGGCGGTGCGACCGGCATACATCGCGGCGGGCGTGCGCTCCGACATCGCGCAGTGGGGGCTGGTGCCGTATACGCCGCAGGAGCGTGCGGCGGGCTACCCGGTGACGATGTACGATTTCTTGGAGACCTATCCGCGCAACCATGCCCTGTATGACCGTATGCTCTACATCAGCACGCTCATCGCGAACTACCACGGCGACAAGGTGCGCAAGAAAAGCGCGCGGGAAAAACTGTGGCAGGCGCAGACGGGCGAGGCGTTCGTGTGCAATCCGCAGGGCATCTTCGCCACCAACGCGATCCGGCAGAACGCCTACCGTGCGCTGACCGAGGCGGAGAAAATCCTGCGCGAGGGGCTGGACACGTTCACCGAATGCGTGACGAGCTACGACTATGACGCGGACGGCAACGACGAGTATGTCTGCCAGATGCAGTCGTTCGATGCGTGTATCTCGCGCCGGGGCGCGAGCATCACCGAGCTTGATGTCATGCACAACACGGGGAACTACGCCGACAACCTGAAGCGCATTGAGAAATTCGACCGCGTGAGCGACACCTACGAGCGCGGGCTGTTCGTCGATCACCTCTTCACGCCGGAAGAATACCGGGCATATAAGAAAGGCGCGCCCACGGGCAGCGGCATTTTCTCGCGGGTCGTGTTCGCGCAGGCAAAGTTTGACCGCCGCCGCCATGAGATTCGGCTGACCGGCACGGACGAATTCGGTGCGCTGCGGCAGCCGGTCACGCTGCGGAAGAACTATAGCATCAACTCAAACGGCTTTACCGTGCAGTATATCCTCAGGAACGAAAGCCCGCTCGCGCTCCGGGCGCAGTTGGTGGTGGAATCCAACTTCGCGCAGACCGATTTTTCCCGCGCGGACTGCAACGGCTATACGGTCGCGGTCATCTCCGGGGGCGAAAAGGACGACCTTGACGCGACGGCAAAGCCCGGGAGCAGGAACGACGTGTCCTATCTCCAGATAACCGACCGGGCAAACGACGTGTCGTTCGTCTACGAGCCGAACGAGAACGCCTCCGTCACCGGTATGCCCCTGTTTTTCCGCCGGCCGGGCGCGGACGGCACGGTGCGCGTCGCGGGCACGACCTTCGTCGCCGCGCTCTGCTGGAACGTCGATCTTGCCGCCGGCGGCGAGATGGAAAAAACAATTGTCTTCACGATCATCACCCCCAAAAAACGGAAAGGCCGCAAGCGGCATGACATTGCCTAATCTCCGCGTTTGAGGTACACTGTCCGTAACCTCATTCTGGTGGATATTATGTCTGAAATGCACTTTTCGCCGGCAGCAGAGCCTGTCCGCATGGGAATCGATGTCGGTTCTACCACGGTAAAAGTCGTCGCGCTTGACGATGACGATTCTTTTCTGTTTGAAGCGTACGAGCGGCATCGCGCCGACATCCGCAGCACGATTATCACGGTGGTCGGCCGCGCGCTCGACGTGCTGGAATCCGTCCTGCCGGAAAAGGACCGCCGCGCCGTCAGCCTCAGGGTAACCGGGTCGGGCGGGCTTGCGGTTTCGCAGTGGCTGGGCATTCCGTTCATACAGGAAGTGGTCGCCGCCACGACCTCTGTCAGGAAACTCATCCCGCAGACGGACGTGGTGATTGAGCTGGGCGGCGAGGACGCGAAAATCACGTATTTTACGGGCGGCGTTGACCAGCGCATGAACGGCACGTGCGCGGGCGGCACGGGCGCGTTCATCGACCAGATGGCGGCGCTGCTTGAGACGGACGCGACCGGGCTGAACGAGCTGGCAAAAGGCGCGACGACGATTTACCCGATTGCGGCGCGTTGCGGCGTGTTCGCCAAGACGGACGTGCAGCCGCTCATCAACGAGGGCGCTCGCCGCGAGGACATCGCCGCGTCCATTTTTCAGGCGGTGGTGAGCCAGACAATCGGCGGGCTTGCGTGCGGAAAGCCGATTCGCGGCAACGTGGCGTTTTTGGGCGGACCGCTGCACTTCCTTGACCAGCTCCGCCATCGTTTCGTCGAGACGTTGCACCTGGAGGGCGACGCGATTATCGTCCCGCAGAACTCGCAGCTGTTCGTGGCGGCGGGAAGCGCGTTCAACGCGGGGCGCGACCGTGTGCCGCGCGCGGAACGGACGGAAACCTGCCCGACGATCGCGCAGGTGCGCGAAAGCCTCAAAAATCTGGTGGGCGCGGAGCTGAACGAGGTCGCCCGGCTTGAGCCGCTGTTCAGGGATCAGGCGGAGCTTGACGAATTCACCGCGCGGCACGCAAAGGAGACGACGGAGACAGCCCCGCTTGCCGAGGCGAGCGGCCCGGTGTTCCTCGGGCTTGATGCCGGATCGACGACGACCAAGGCCGTCCTCATCGACCAGAACGGGCGCATCCTGTGGCGTTTCTACGACGTGAACGCGGGCAACCCGGTCGATTTGGCGGTGCGCGTGCTCAAGGACTTGTATGCCATACTTCCCCGCCATGCCTACATCGCGCGGTCGGTGTCCACGGGCTATGGCGAGGCGTTGTTTCAGGCGGCGCTCGGTGTGGACGCGGGCGAGGTGGAGACAATCACGCATTACCGCGCCGCCGATTTTTTCGTTCCCGGCGTGGAATTCCTGCTGGACATCGGCGGGCAGGACATGAAGTGCCTGCGCATGAAAGACGGCGCGATTGTGTCCATCCAGCTCAACGAGGCATGCTCGTCGGGCTGCGGGTCGTTCCTTGACAACTTCGCGCGGAGCATGGGGCTTTCCGTGCAGGAGTTCAGCCAGAAGGCACTGCTCGCGCAGAAGCCGGTGGATTTGGGCAGCCGCTGCACGGTCTTTATGAACAGCCGCGTCAAGCAGGCGCAGAAAGAGGGCGCGACCATTGCCGACATCTCCGCCGGGCTGTCGTATTCGGTCATCAAGAACGCGCTGTTCAAGGTGATAAAACTGCGCAGCGCGGGCGAAATCGGCACGAAAGTGGTGGTGCAGGGCGGCACGTTCAACAACAATGCCGTGCTGCGCGCGTTCGAGAAAATCGCGGGCGTGAACGTCTACCGCCCCGACGTGGCGGGGCTGATGGGCGCGTACGGCGCGGCACTGATTGCCTATGACCAGTGGCGCGACCTGACCGCCCCCAAGCCCGGCGAGGAGGCCGGCTTCGTGCCGCCCGTTATCCGCTCGGGCATTGCCGGACCTGACCAGCTCGACCATTTCAGCGTTTCGCTTGACCTGCGCCGCTGCGGCGGCTGCCAGAACAACTGCCTGCTGACGGTGAACACGTTCTCCGCGGACGGCGACGGGGAGAACTCCCGGACGCGCACGTTCGTGACGGGAAACCGCTGCGAGCGCGGCGCGGAACGTGCGGCGCTCGGGGGCACTGTCCTTGACGCGGGCAACGCGAAGGCGAGCGGCGCGACCGACGAGAACAAAAATCTGCCCAACCTGTTCAAATGGAAGTACGACCGCCTGTTCGGCTACCGTCCGTGCGCGCTTTCCGATGCGTCGCTGGGCGAGGTGGGCATTCCGCGCGTGCTCAATATGTACGAGAACTATCCGCTGTGGTTCACGTTCTTTACCGAGCTGGGATTCCGCGTACGGCTGTCGCCGCGTTCGTCGCGTGCCGTGTACGAGTCCGGGCTGGAGACGATTCCGTCCGAGTCGGTCTGCTATCCGGCGAAGATTACGCACGGGCACATCATGCACCTGCTCAAAGTGGGCTGCCCGTTCATCTTCTACCCGTGCGCTCCGTACGAGCAGGTGGAGGATGCGGGCGCGGACAACCATTACAACTGCCCGATCGTCACGAGCTATTCCGAAGTCCTCAAGAACAACGTGGACGCGCTGCGGCAGGACAAGAACCTGTTGTTCATGAACCCGTTCCTGCCGATTGAGGACAAAAAACGTCTTGCCGAGCGGCTGTTCGAGGAGCTTTCGCCGCATTTCCCCGTGACGCGCGCGCAGGTCGAGTCTGCCGTGGACGCGGGCTGGAAAGAGCAGGAGAAATTCCGCGCCGAGGTGCGGCAGGCAGGCGAGGAGGCGCTGGAGGAGATGATTCTGCGTGGCGCGAACGGCATCGTGCTTTCCGGCCGCCCCTACCACCTCGACCCCGAAATCAACCACGGCATCCCGGAGATGATAAACGGGCTGGGGCTTGCGGTCTTTACCGAAGAATCCGTGGCGCACCTTGCCCGGGTGGAGCGACCCCTCCGTATCGTCGATCAGTGGACGTATCACAGCCGCCTGTACCGTGCGGGCGCGTTCGTGGCGGGTATGCCCGACCTTGAGCTGGTGCAGCTCACCTCGTTCGGCTGCGGGCTGGATGCGATCTCCTCCGACCAGGTGGACGAAATCCTGAAGGCGAAAGGACGGATGTACACGCTCATCAAGATTGACGAAGGCTCGAACCTCGGCGCGGTGCGCATCCGTATCCGCTCGCTCATCGCCGCGGTGCGGGAACGCCAGCGCAACCGCAAGAAACTGCCGTCCCGGTCGTCCGCGTACCACCGCAAGCCGTTTGAGAAGGACTTCAAGCGGACGCACACGATTCTTGCCCCGCAGATGAGCCCGATTCACATGCGCCTGCACCAGAAAGTGTTCGAGCATGAGGGCTACAATATCGTCTTTTTGCCCGAAGTGGACAAGAAAGCCGTCGATGTGGGGCTGAAATACGTGAACAACGATGCGTGCTATCCCGCCATACTGGTGACGGGGCAGCTGATGAGCGCGCTCGAAAGCGGCGCGTATGACCTGAACCGCGTGAGCCTCGCGATTATCCAGACGGGCGGCGGCTGCCGCATGACCAACTACATCGGCTTTATCCGCCGCGCGCTCAACGACGCGGGGTGGGGGCATATCCCGGTCATCAGCCTGAGCGCGCAGGGGCTGGAATCGAATCCCGGATTCAAACTGACGTTCTCACTCGGAAAGGGCATCGTGCTCGCGTTCATCCTTGGCGACCTGCTCATTCAGGTGCTGTACCGCACGCGCCCCTACGAGAAAGTGCCGGGCAGCGCGGACGCGCTCTATGAGAAATGGAACGACATCATCGGGCGCGCCCTGAAAGGCATGTCGCTGCACACCTACCATAAAATCGTGCGCGGCATCGTCCGGGACTTTGACCACCTTGAGCTGATGCCGGTCAAGAAGCCGCGCGTGGCGGTGGTCGGTGAGATTCTGGTCAAGCTGCACCCCACGGCGAACAACAATCTGGTGGAGACGATCGAGGCGGAGGGCGCGGAATGCGTGCAGCCGGGCTTCATCGACTTCCTGCTGTACAATTTTTCGGACAATATCTTCAAGCACAAGAACCTTGCCGTCCCCAAAAGCGGCGAGCGGATCGCGCGGCTGCTCATCGCCCTGACCGAGACGTTCCGCGGGTACGTGAAGCGGACGCTCGCCAAGAGCCGCCGGTTCGTGCCGCCCACGTCGATTTACGAGAAGATGGACTATGCGAAGGACATCATTTCGCTCGGCAACGTGACGGGCGAGGGCTGGTTTTTGACGGGCGAAATCGTGGATCTGATCCGCGAGGGCGTGCAGAGTTTTGCCTGCGTGCAGCCGTTCGCCTGTATGCCCAACCATATCTGCGGGCGCGGGGTCATCAAGGAACTCAAGCGGCGCTACCCTGAGGCGAACATTGCCGCCATCGACTACGACCCCGGCTCGAGCGAGGTCAACCAGCTGAACCGCCTGAAACTGCTGCTCGCGAACGCCCCCTACGGAAAGCACCCCGACGAGGATGAGCGCGGGCTGATTGACGGCAGGCCGCCGCTCAACGCCGACCAGGTTGCGGCGCAGGAAGTGATGCTCGCGCAGGAGCGTCGGAAAGAGGCGTAGCGGGGCGGGGGCTATTTTTTCTTGCCTTTGTTGTCACTCAGCAGCGCGGAGATAACAAAGCCGACGGCGACCGCAAGCACGCTCACGCCGAAAACGGCCGCGAGCGTGCTTGCAAAATCGTCGTCGCTTTTGCCGTTGTTTTTCTGCGCCTGCTCTTCGAGGATTTTTTTTGGCATGAGCAGGGCATAGGCAAAACGGTTTGCCCTGCGCTCGGATTCGTCTGCCGGCAGGCCGCTCAGGGCTTGCGAGAAAAATGCCTTTTTGTCCATCCGTACGCCCGTGAAGTCTCCGTCCAACAGGAAATGCCCCAGCTCGCATGCTTTCACGAAGCGTTTTTTGGGGAGATCCAAATGCCTGTCCACCAGCAGGATCGGTTTTCCTGCGGTGCGCGTGTCAAGGACGGCGGCGAGGTCTTCGGGAAGATTGCGCTCGCTCACGGTAAAGCCCTTTGCCGTAAGGATTGCGTCCATATCGACCGGCAGTTTATCCCTAGTCGTGATACCGAATTCGTTCAGGATGTCTTTGGCAACTTGCGTCTCATAATTCCGTGTCTCACCATGCATCGCGTTCCTCCTTGAGCATCCGGGCAACCGCATCTTCCGTCTCAGCGCTGACGCGGCTGCCGCGCATTTCAGGTCGCTCTTCGTCAAGCGGCTTCGGGGGCATCAGGTCGTGCGCGGTGCAAGCGAAAATCTCCGCAAGCTCGTAGATGACTGAGACGGTCGGCTGCACGTCCCCGGCCTCTAGCGCGATGACATAGGCGCGGCTTTTTTGCAGCCGCTCAGCAATCTGTGCCTGCGTTAGGCCGAGTGCTTTCCGCCTGTCCGCAACGTTCCGGGCAATTTCTTTTATGGTCGGTCTCATATCGTTCATGGCTCTTACTATACCGCATATCGCAGAAAAAGTCATGTTTCAGACAGCAAAAATCAGAATTTTTATAAAAAGTCGTAAAAATAATACTTTATGTAATTTAGGGTCATTTTTGCTTGACTTTATTGTGTGTATGATATATATTACGTTTGTATTTTTGCGATGTCAATATTATACGACATTATGAATAAAAAAAACGCAATCCTGCGGCCGAAAACAGCGTGGGCGGAAGTCTGTCAGGCGGACGGCGCGCAATCCCGGACGGGAAGCGCAGGGGAGCGGAATAGGAAGGAGGAAAAAAATGGCAATCCCATTTGTTTCTAGGAAGCGGTTGAATCCGCGCGACATGGATGCCGAAGGCAAGTTCTATCCTGCCCCGGCATATATCTCAGAGATTGACATACACCAGCTGGCGGAAGAGATTTCCGAAAACACCACGCTCACCCCGACGGAGGTGCTGGGCGTTATCAGCAGCCTGCTTCGGACGTTGCCCAAGTATCTGCTGCTCGGCTACAAAGTGCGGCTCAACTCGTTCGGCATCTTCAAGGTCGGGCTGAAAGTTAATCCCCAGTGCAGCGGCTATGAGCGGGCGACCGAAGTGACCGCTAACGACATTGAGGGGGTGCGAGTGATGTTCACGCCCGACATCATGCTCAAGCGCAAGCTTGAAAAACCCGCGTATGTCAAGCTGGACGCACGGTACTTGACCGACGACAGCGGCGAAGAAGTGCCCGTGCCGTCCGAAGTCCCGGCGGACTTCCCCGGAAATTCCGCCGAAAGCGCGTAGGAGGCGGACCTGCCCAGAGTGTCCGGGCAGCATGAAGCCGTCATAACCATTCAGAGACCCGCACCTTTTTCGGCGTGCGGGTCTCGTTTTTTATCCCACCTTTGGTACGATTTTATCCCGAATTTGTGCCCGTTTTTCTTGAAAAAATCCCGCTTTTTTTTACTTTTATCTTGATAAAATAGATACATTTGTCTTGATAAACGCGGTATGTTCATCAAGACAAACAGGATGCATTCATCTTGATGGATATGGTTCGTTCATCAAGACAAACGGAAACCGTTGTCTTGATAAATGGGCGCGTCCGTCAAGACGGACGGACGCAGGGGGCTTGATGGGATATGGTATGCGATGGGAGGTTTACAGGAAGGATAGTCCTATGGTATAATATCTCGGTGTTTTATAAACTATGGGAGATAAATCTTTTACATTTATAGACTTATTTGCTGGAATAGGCGGTTTTCATCTTGCAATGAAAAAGCTTGGCGGCAGATGTGTGTTTGCAAGCGAAATAAAACCGGAACTGCAACAATTCTATGAGAAAAATTTTAAAATGAAATGTGCCGGCGATATAAATAAAGTAGACATAGAAAAAGATATATTGCCATATCAGCCGCAGGTTTTATGTGCGGGGTTTCCCTGCCAGCCGTTTTCAAAGGCAGGGAAACAGCAGGGATTCGATGATGATAAAGAAAGAGGAAACCTGTTTTATAAAATTATGGAAATATTGAAAAAATGTAAGCCTGAGTATGTTTTCATTGAAAATGTTCCCAATTTAAAATCACACGATGGGGGAAATACCTATAAAGTTATTTCAGCACAACTTTCAGAACTGTATGATATACGTGATGAAATTATATCTCCTCATTATTTTGGAATTCCACAGCACCGTACAAGAATTTATATTGTAGGGCGGCTGATAGATAAAGGTGGGCTGAGGGGCTTTTCTTTTCCCCCGTATAAAAAAAGTACAAAATGTAGTATTGAAGATATTATAGACAAAAATGATACCGTTTATATGACATTGAAACCTCAAACGAGAATACATATGCAAGTATGGCAAGAATTTCTTGATTTATTGACAGCGCACGACATTCCCATTCCAACTTTTCCTGTATGGGCTATGGAATGGGGGGCGGATTATAAGTATGAGACTGTCGCGCCATTCTATCAGCATACAAAATCACTTGAAGGGAAAAAAGGAAAATTTGGTTGTCATGTTCAAGGAAATTCGAAGGATGATTTGCTTGGTTGCCTTCCAATATATGCGCAAACTAATAAAACTGAAAAAAATCATAATTTTCCTGACTGGAAAAAAAATTTCATAAAGTGGAACAGGGAATTTTATCAGGCACATAAGCAGATATTAGATCCATGGCTGGAGAAGTTGAAGCAACATGGCTTCAAAAACAGCCACCAAAAATTTGAATGGAATTGCGGTCATGACAAGGGGGTAAAACATACATTGTATGACAAAATAGTACAATTCAGGCCTTCTGGGATTCGCGTAAAATTGCCGACATACTCTCCCGCTCTTGTATTAACAACAACCCAAATTCCAATATTCCCGTGGGTAGAAACTCCTAATGGTGAAAAAGGACGATACATGACAAGCAAAGAGGCTGCTAAGTTACAATGCATGGGTGATTTGGAGTACTATCCTGATACTGTGGCGGAAGCGTTTCGGGCTTTTGGAAACGCGATTAATGTCGAAGTCGTAAGACGAATCGCGGAAAGACTGCTGGAGATAGAGTAATGGAAATAAAACAAGTTTCAATCGCGTTGAAACCGAATGTATACACCACATTCAGGGATTTGTCCAATACGCTTTCGAATACGCTTGGCGAATATGTTGATAATGCAGTTCAGAATTATTTTGATAATAAAAATCTCTTACAATCTTATGAGCCTGATTACAAACTTTGCATCCGAATAACAATGGACTGGGAACAGAAAACTCTGACCATAGTTGATAATGCGGCTGGCATAAACGAGAAAAATTATTTGCGCGCATTTGAGCCGGCGAATATTCCCGAGAACAGGGCGGGACTTAATGAGTACGGAATGGGTATGAAGACGGCCTCCGTTTGGCTTGCCGATAATTGGACAATAACGACAAAAGCCCTAGGTGAAAGCAAGGAAAGAATTCTTTCGTTTGATTTGAACAAAGTCGTTGAAGAAGAAAAAGAGGTGCTGGCTATAACTGAAAAGACAAAATCTCAAAAGGAGCATTATACAAAAATTATACTTACAAATCTCTCAAAAAATGCACCTAAGCCAAATTCTTTGGAAAGGGTGAAAAAACATTTGTCGAGTATCTATCGTTATTATCTCCGAAATGATGAAATTGAAATTTTTGTGAATGAAGAAAAACTTACTGCTCCGAATTATAAAATATTAAACGCGCCATTTTATAAAAACCCTGACGGCGGAAGTATCTTATGGAAAAAAGAAATTCATTTTAATGCGGGGAAATACAAGGCAAACGGTTTTATCGCCATTTTAGATGAGATTCAACAGGGCGCGAACGGACTTGTCTTGCTCCGACGTGGACGTGTTATTGTAGGGGGTGGTGACGAGCATTATTTTCCAACCTGCATTTTTGGATCTGTCGGTACATTTAAATATAAACGCTTGTTTGGCGAACTTGAATTGGATGGATTTGAGGTTACATTCAATAAAAACAGTTTCAAAGCTGAAGATGATTTGCAGGCACTTCTTGAAGATATCCGCGATGAAATAAGAAAAAATGAACCAAATATCTTTTTGCAGGCAGACGGGTATCGACAGCGAAGCCGTGTGAAAAAAGAAGAGATAGCGCAGGAGATAAAAGAAACCTTTGAGAAGAAAAATACCTCCGCCTTGTTCAAAAAGGAAAAAATTGAGCAGGAAGAATTGAAAATCAATAATGTTGCCGCAATAAAAAAGAACGAGGAGTTAATCAATAATTCAAAACCTGCGGAAACATATACAGAACCTATTTTAATTGGAAGCAAAGAATGTGAATTAAAATATGAGCTGATTACCGATACAGAAAGCATGGCCTTGTATTCTGTGCGGAAAGAAGAAGATGTGTTTGTATGTAAGATTAACTTAAATCATTCTTTTTTTGATTGTTATCCGCAGTTTAAGAAAGACAAAGACTATGAGCCTGTCATAAGAATTCTTATGGCTTTTGCAAAAGCAGAGATAAAAGCGCCTGATAGCGGAACTACTAATGTGGGAAATGTCAGGAATTTGTTCAATCAGTATATTTTGGAGAATGACTGACCATGGAAGTGCGGATTCAAAAAGAAAACAAGCCAGATTCTTTCACGCCTGTTTTTGGTGAAAGAGCAACTGAATTATACAGCCGTTTCACTAAACTTTCTGCGGAAGAATTGGAGACTTCCAAAAACGAAACCATTTCTATTCTATCAAATTGTGCAGATCCAAAATCAGGTAAACCGCAATCTGTTACCAGTCTTGTTGTTGGTTATGTTCAGAGCGGAAAAACAATGTCTTTTACCGCTCTTTCAGCACTTGCGAGCGACAGCGGTTACAGAATCATCATTTATTTTGCGGGAAACAAAAATAATCTCCTCGAACAAACAACAAAGCGCCTAAGAAAAGACCTGATAAACGAAGGAAATAATCGTAAGTGGTATAAACTTCACCAGAATCCAAAGTTAGAGGATTTGGACAGAATTGCAAATGAGTTACAGATGAGCACCAATCCTACAGTTTTAATAACGGTTTTAAAACAGCATCAACATATCAAAGACATCTCAGATATGTTCGGTACTTCAAGAATGAAAAATGTATTAAAAAATGACGGCGTAATGATAATTGATGATGAGGCAGACCAGGCAAGCCTTAACGGATATGCGTACAAAAACAGCAAGTCCGAAGAGTGGGAAGATGATGAATATACAACAACTTATAGACGAATCACAGAATTAAGAAGTTCTTTGCCAAACCATTCTTATATCCAGTATACAGCGACTCCGCAAGGACCTCTCCTTATCAGTATAATGGATTTGCTCTCTCCGAAACACCATACTGTCTTAACGCCCGGAAAATCATACACAGGCGGAAAAACATTTTTTAAGGAAAATCCTGGTCTTATAATTGAAATCCCAAAAGAAGAAACATATCATTCAAAGCGCAATAATCTTTCACAGCCACCAAAAACCCTTATAACCGCGCTGCAACTTCATATTCTTTCAGTTGCTGTTGTCGTGCAATACAAAGAGGATGAGAAATTTCTTTCAATGATGGTTCATGCAGACAAAGAACAGGATGCAAGCGAGAAATTTCATAATTGGGTGTCAAATATAATAAACGGCTGGATAACTACTTTTAATTTGGATAAGAATGACATTGCTTTCAGAGAGTTACTCTCAGATTTTGAAAACACATATCCAATGGCAATACAAGAATACAAAGCGAAAAATATAGAATATCCAGTTTTTTCTGACATCGCGTCTTTTATTCCAGATATAATAAAAGACACAAATATTGAGCTGATCATAAGCAGAAACAAGAAAAATGGGGAAAACAAAGAAATTCCATGGAATGATTATTCTTCTCATATTCTTGTTGGTGCAGATATGCTGAACCGAGGTTTTACAGTTGAGAATCTTGCTACCACATATATGCCACGATACACAATCGGAAAATCAAATGCCGACACTATTCAGCAGCGGTGTCGATTCTTTGGCTACAAGCAAAAATACCTTTTGTCATGCAGGGTGTTTTTGCCGCGCGATGTGCGGCAGGAGTATACGGAATATGTTGACCATGAAGAAGAAATGCGCAAATGGCTTAAAGGAAATGACAGTCTTGAGAATGTGGAGCACTTGCTTTTGACAAGTCCATCACTAAATGCGACGCGCAGGAATATTCTTACAAAGGAAGTCGTCATCAACAAACTGAACGGTTGGAGAAAGATGAATGCTTTTCAGACAAACAGTATTGAAGGGAATAAAAACACAGTTGATACTCTTTTTTCTAAACATGAAGACGATTTCAAATTATATAAAAAATTCGGCACAGACGACAGAGACCATCGTTACTTGAAATTGGATATTGACGAAGTAATTCAGTTTCTTTCTGATTTTAGATGTCAGAACATGCCCGATGCCGCACGCAAACAGGCTACAGTGCGATATTTAAAATATCTTTCTTCATTGGAAAACGGGAATCCGTTGAAATTTGCGTATATAATTCAAATGGCTTACAAAAGCGAACCGAGAAAACGAGCATTTGACACAAACACGGAAAGGTTAAGCACATATTTGTTTTCCGGACATTCGCCGAGCGGAAAAAATGTCTATCCCGGTGATATGAAAATTTGTTTTGAAGACTCAATTTGCATTCAGATACATAATATAGAGTTGAGTTGTGAATCCAAAAAATGGAAAGGAAAAACGGCTTATACGCTGGCAATTTATTATCCTGACGATTTTGCGGTTAATTATGTAGGATAGTTTACTTATGGATAAAATCTGCGAACTGTATTCCGAGTTACAAAATAGACATTCTTTGAAAAACAACTTTACGCCGGTTACAGAATTGTGCCTCTCTAAAAAATTTCTTTTGGGTATTTCGGAAAATAGAACGCCTATGTTTCTGATTGACTGTAAATTTGAGAATGTTGTCGCAGACTTGAAACTGAAATTTATTTCTATCTTGTTTAACAAGAATTGCAAGTTGATTGGAGATGATAACGAAGAATCCTTGAAGGTGTGTTCCATCATAATGCTTAATTCGGAAAGTTATGATTTTCAGAACTATTTTCTTGAAGTCATATATTTGTTGTTGCAAAACATTCCTAAAAATCCCTCCCTAAAGCAAATAAGTAAAGAAATAGATAAAATTATCGCATTGTTCAGTCATGCGTCAAAACCCACGGAAAAAACGGTTCAAGGATTATGGGCGGAAATGTTCCTAATCTCGCAATCACAGAATCCTGAATATATGATAAAGGCATGGCATTGCAGTCCTGAGAGCAAGTTTGATTTCAATGATGGAACTGACAAGATTGAAGTAAAAAGCACTGGCAAAAAGGAAAGAATCCATACCTTTTCTTTGGAACAGCTAAATCAGAATGAACATTCAGGACTTATTGTTGCCTCCATATTTACGACTCAGACTGGAATTGGCAAAAATATCAGTGATTTGCGTTCAATGATTTTCTCTCGAATATCTGATATACAGATTCAAACTGTCTTTGATTCCATAGTTTTCAAGGCTTTGGGAAGCGATTTGGAAAACGCATTTGATTTTTGTTATGATTATCAGGCGGCGGCAGACACGCTTCGCTTTTTTGATTCAAGAGCGATTCCCAAAATAAAAGATACGGATGTTCCGCCCGAAGTTTCGGATGTGAAATTCTCATGCTGCTTGGCAAACGTATCTTCTATTCCGAGGGAAGCATTAGAATCGAGCAAGAGCAATTTGTTCAGGAGTCTGTAAATGAACAGAAAGATTAGCGGAAATAAATTGCTTTCGCTGTTTATGCATGAAATGAACGCTTCAAAAGATTTTTCTTTCATAACAGGATGTCAGCCCTTCAAGATTTCTTTTGCAGAGAAAGAGTATTTCATATATATAAAAAATATTTCATCGGCATATTTTAAAGACAGACCCGATATTAACAGAGCACAACTGCCACTGCGAGAAGAATTTGATTTTATAAAGCAATCTGACATTCCCTTTGTGTTTTTGGGATATGATGCAGAAAACGATGTGTATGTCTGTTGGAATTACTATACTACGAAACAAAGGCTAAATGTGCAGGATAACGTCTCGTTTTATTCGCGTCAGAGTTGGCAGAACCATGTGCTAGAAAATGTTTTTTTGCAAAAGAATCTCAGAAATGGCGATAAGGTAGTTTTATTCAAAAGAAAATCTGTCGTTAAGTTTTTTGAGCAGATTGATATATTTTTCGGCATACCTATAATTCTTTCTGAAAACAAAAACAGTGCAAAAATGCTTACTACTAATGATAAATTATATAAAATTACCGACGTTGAATTATTGAGAAAGTTAACTCCCTTATTAGTCGGCGGAAATCTTCATACCTTGGAGGCAATTCAACTTGTTCAAAATTTCTATCAAGATAAGTATCCATGCATGACGTATAGGGATTGGTCAAATTTAATAAAAACAATCAAATTGTGATTAACACGAGTCCGACAAAAACGCTTGCGTCTGCGCACCAATCAGTGCTATATTGTCGCAGAAGGTACGCTCCCATGGTCATTTTTGCGGTGCTGTTTTTTGTCGTGCTCATGCTCATTCTGCTGAACGTCGGGCGTTTGGCGCAATCCACGGACAGTGGCGGGGACGCGGACTTTGGTATGGAGCGGTTGCTTTCGCCGGAGATTCCGCCGGGGGCACTGTACGAAGCGGCTTACGGGCTGTACGACGACGAACTGAGCATGGAAGAAGAGTTGTTGTGGAATGAGAGGGAAGCGGACGGCGACTTCGACGCGCTAGACGACCTCGGCATTGACTGCTGACGGCGTTTCCGTACGGTTTTCTAAAGCGAAGCGGCAGAGAGGAACGGTGCGTGTCCGCACCGCTCCTTGACCCTTCCGATTTTTTTGCGGAATTCTGATAATGTTCACCCCGTCAAGCTGTGGCAAAAATAATGCCCTATCAGAGAGCCGGCAGCGGCAGCACCCCCGTCCGATTGCACAAGCGCGGGAAAATCGGTATACTTTCCCTATGAACAAGAGGCTTATCACATCGGCATTGCCGTATGTCAACAATATCCCGCATCTGGGAAACCTTATCCAGATGCTCAGCGCGGACGTGTTCGCGCGGTTCTGTCGCAGCCGCGGCTACGAGACGCTGTATGTCTGCGGCACGGACGAGTACGGCACGGCGACCGAGACAAAGGCGATGGAAGAGAAGAAATCGCCGCGCGCGCTGTGCGACTATTATTACGCCATCCACCGGGAAATCTACGACTGGTTCGGCATTGCGTTCGACAAATTCGGGCGCACCTCCAACGACGAATGCACCGAGATTACGCAGTCGGTGTTCGCCGACCTTGATCGGAACGGCTTTATCACGGAGCACACGACCACGCAGCTGTACTGCCCGCAGTGCCGGATGTTCCTTGCCGACCGCTATGTGGACGGCGAGTGCCCCAAGTGCCATGCCGCCGACGCGCGCGGCGACCAGTGCGATTCATGCGGCACGCTGCTCGACCCGACTCAGTTGCTCCGCCCGCGCTGCCATACCTGCGGCGCGACCCCGGAGGCGCGCGAGACGACGCACCTGTACATCAACCTGCCCGCCATTGCGCCCCGGCTTGAGGCGTGGATGGAGCGGGCGAGCGTGGAGGGCAGGTGGAGCGCGAACGCCGTCCAGATGACCAAGGCGTGGATTCGCGACGGGCTGAACGAGCGGGCAATCACGCGCGACCTCACCTGGGGCATCCCCGTTCCCAAGCAAGGCTACGAGGGCAAGGTGTTCTACGTGTGGTTCAACGCGCCCATCGGCTATATGTCAATCACCAAGCAGCTCGCCGACGAGATGCGGGCGGCGGGCAGGCCGTCGTTCGACTGGAAAAAATGGTGGCTGCCGTCGGAGAGCGCGGAGGCATCAGCGGAAAAAATCGACCTGTTCCAGTTTATCGGCAAGGACAATATCCCGTTCCATACAGTCGTCTTCCCGTGCAGCGAGATCGGCACGGGGCGCGACTATACCAAGCTGTTCCACATGAGCTCCACGGAATTCCTGAACTACGAGGACGGCAAGTTCTCCAAGTCGAAAGGCGTGGGCGTGTTCGGCTCGGACGCGAAGGACAGCGGCATTCCGGCGGATGCATGGCGTTTTTACATCTATTATAACCGCCCCGAAAGCCAGGACTACCAGTTCACCTGGAAGGATTTTCAGGAAAAATACAACAAGGAGCTGATCGGCAACCTCGGCAACCTGGTGAACCGTACGCTCCTGTTCATCAACAAAAACTACGGCGGAAAGATTCCGGCGGGAAAAAAGGACGACGCGCTGTGGGAGCAGGTGCTCGCGCACGAGAAAAAGGCGACCGAGCACCTCGAATGGGCGGAGCTGAAGGATGCGTTCCACGAGCTGTTCGCCATAAGCGACCTCTGCAACAAGGCGTTCCAGGCGGCGGAGCCGTGGAAGACAGTCAAGACCGACAAGGCGGTCGCCGACAATGTGCTTTACAACCTCGCCTACGTCATCAAGGATCTGACAATCATGCTGCACCCGTACCTGCCGCAGTACGCGCAGACGGTCGCCGGTTACCTCGGCAAGACGGTGTACGACGCGCGCTACGGCACGGATGCCAAACCGGGCAGCCTGCGCTGGGGCGACCTCGGCACGATGGAAGGGCTTGACACGATCGCGCCGACTGCCGTGTTCTTTACGCCGCTCGACAACAAGACGGCGGACGCGTTCCGCGCGAAGTTCAGCGGCAAACAGGACGGCATGGCGGGCGGAAAACAGGCGCAGGCGGCAAAGCCGAAGCCCAAGCAGGAGAAAAAGGCGGAGCAACCCGCGCTCACGGGCGAGCAGCAGGTCGCGTTCTTCAACGCGAACATCGAGCTGCGCGTGGCGAAAATCACCGACATCAAGCCCAATCCTGACGGCGACAAGTTGTATATCGAGACGCTGGACGACGGATCCGGCACGCCGCGCACGATTCAGTCCGGGCTGCGCCCCTACCTGACGGAGGCGGAGCTGCTCGGCAAGCACGTCATCATCGCGGCGAACCTTGCCCCGCGCACGATGCGCGGCGTGGAGAGCCGTGGCATGCTGCTCGCGGGCGACTACGAGCAGGACGGGAAGCCCCGCGTGGAAGTGCTTGACGCGGGCTGGGCCGCGCCGGGAACGAAGGTCGTGCTTGCGGGCGCGGACGAGCACGCGGCGAAAAAAGCCGAGATTACGGGCGACGAGTTCTTTTCGGTGGCGATTGAGGCGAAGGACGGCATCGTGCAGGTGGCGGGGAAAAAACTGCTTGCGGCCGGGCGTGAAATCAGGACTGAGTATGCCGTGAACGCGGAGATCGGCTGATCCCGTACGGACGGAACGCGTGGCACGGCATTTTCAGCAGACCGATTTCTGGGTGCAGTTCAAGTGCGCCCATGGATGGCGGCATATCAAACACAACGACGTTTCGGTGCTTGTCCGCACGTTCCGCGCGGGACCGTTCTCCGTGTCCCTTGCGTACATACCCATGGCGCCCGTACCCGACGAGCGCGTGCAGACACCCACGGCGGGGAAAGACCTCGCCTATATCAAGCAGCTGGACTATTTTACCGAGGAAATCCAGTTTTTGCTCCCCAAGCACACGCTCTGCGCGCGCTACGACCTGCCGGTTGACTTTGCGCGCGTGGCGGACCGCGACGCATACAACGAATCTGTCGCCGACATGGCGGCGCTCGCGCAGACGGACATCAGGAAATCGCGCGTGGACGTGCAGCCGCCGGACACCGTGGTGCTCGACATCACCAAAAGCGAGGACGATCTGCTCGCCGCAATGAAAAGCAAGTGGCGGTACAACGTGCGCTACGCGCAGAAACACGGCGTGACCGTCCGCGCGGTTACGGCAGGCGACCCCGGATTCGAGCAGGATTTCGCCTCGTTCTACGCGCTCTACCGGACGACCGCCGCGCGTGACGGCATCGGCATCCACCCGGCGGCCTATTACCGCGACCTGCTTGAACGCGGCGCGGCGGTCGGCAGCATGGCACGGGTCACGCTCTATGTCGCTTCCCATGAGGGCGACGACCTTGCGGCAATCATCACGCTCTGCGCCGGGGAAAGCGCGGTCTACCTGTACGGCTGCTCCGGCAACGAAAAGCGCAACCTCATGCCCAACTACCTCGTGCAGTGGACGGCAATCTGCGATGCAAAGCGGTTCGGCTGCACCGCCTACGACTTCTACGGCATTCCGCCCACGGACGATCCCGCGCACCCCATGCACGGGCTGTACCTGTTCAAGACGGGCTGGGGCGGCGCGGAAGTCCACCGTCCCGGCAGCTACGACATTCCGCTGAGCCGCTGGTACGGCATCTACGCCGCCGCCGAAAAATTCCGCGCGTTCTGGCACAAAAAAGTGATGAAACGCCTGCGGGGGCGGTGACTATTCCCAAAGGCGCGGAAATGCGCTAAAATAATCGCTACTACAGAAAGGGGAACGACAATGAAAGAGATTTCTTCACTGCTTGGCTACCGCGATTCGATTCGGGTAGTGGACGCGACGCTGCGTGACGGCGGTCTGTGCAACGACTTCTATTTTACGGACGAATTCGTCCGGGATTTGTACCGGGCGAACATCGCCGCGGGCGTGGACTACATGGAAGTGGGCTACAAGGCCTCCAAAAAGATGTTCGACACGGACAAGTTCGGCGCGTGGAAATTCTGCGACGACGACGCGATCGTCAAGGTCATCGGCGACAACGCCGAAAAGAACATCAAGCTGGCGGCAATGGCGGACGTGGGGCGGTGCGACTATAAGGAAGATATCCGCAACCGCGCGGATTCCCCGCTCGACCTGATCCGCGTGGCGTGCTACGTGCACCAGATTGCGGGCGCGCTTGAGATGATTGAGGACGCCAAGAAAAAGGGCTACGAGGTGAGCTGCAATATCATGGCGATTTCCACGGCGCAGGAGGGCGACATCCGCGTGGCGTTGGACATGCTCGGCAAGTCTCCCGTGGACGCAATCTATATCGTGGACAGCTTCGGCTCGATTTACCCGGAGCAGATGCAGCGCATCGCGCTGCTGTACCGCGAGTATGCCGAAAAATACGGCAAGGCGCTCGGCATCCACGCGCACAACAACCAGCAGCTTGCCTTTGCGAATACGATTGAGGCGGTGGGCGACGGCGTGGACTGGCTCGACGCGACGTACAACGGCATGGGACGCGGCGCGGGGAACTGCGCCATGGAGAACCTGCTCGGCTTTTTGCACAATCCCAAGTACAGCGTGTATCCCGTGCTCAAATTTATCGAGGATTACATGCTCAAGCTGAAGAAAGACGGCGTGCAGTGGGGCTACGACTTGCAGTATCTGGCGACGGGGCTGCTCAACCAGCACCCGCGCACGGCGATCGCCTTTACGGGGGCAAAGCGCACCGACTATGCCGAATTCTACCGGGAAATACAGGAACTCTAGATGAGACGGCTGCTTTCGCGCGCGCTCTGCGCCGCGTTCGTGCTGCTCGCTGCCGGCTGCAAGAAAGCCGGGGAGCTGCCGCACGTGCCGAGCATTCCGTCCGTCGTGCTTGCGGGGGATTTCTTCGCGCAGGACGAGGCGGGCGGTCTGTTCGCGTCCGGCATTGCGGCGCGGGGGACGGGCGTACTTGCCTACCTGAACGCCGACCGCGCCGCGCCGTATTCCGTGGCGGAAGTCTGCCGCACCGAGCCGTCTGACGGCGGCGAAGCGGTCGCCCTAGTGCACGTGTTTTCGTCCGACGACGGCACGGATTACTGGGCGCGCGAGGAAATGGTCGTGCTCAACGCGTCTCCCGTCGTGCTGCTGGAGGCAAAGCCCGCCTGCTTCGCGCTCACGGACGACCCGGAACAGTTCGCGCGGGCGGACGCGCTCATTCCCGCGCAGACAATCGTCGCCGTGCACCATAACGGCATGATGCTCGACTACCTGCAAGTCTCCTGGCTCGACGGCGGCGCGGTGCGGACGGGATTCATCGAGAACCCGCACCCGTTTTTCAGCACGAACGGGAACGACGCGCAGGCAGTCCGCCTGTACCAGGATGCCGCCGCGCTCGGCGACGACGAAAAGGAAGCGAAAAAGTCGCTGCTTGACCGCGCGCTCGCATTGGACGGGCTTTCGCCCCAGGTGCGCGGCATGATACAGGACGCGCGGACGGCACTCAATCCGCCGCCCGCGCCCAAACCGGCGGGCGCATACGTGCGCCTGCGCGCGCCCGACCTGCGCGGTGTCCGTTCCGGCTCGCGCTACGGCGTGAACATGGGCGAGCTGCTGAAAGGCGGCACGGAAGATCCCTGGGCAAAAGGAAACTGACATGAATATGGAAGCGTTCGTCTTGGGCTGCGGGGGCATGATGCCGCTGCCGTACCGCCACCTTACGTCGGTGCTGCTGCGGCGCGAGGGCGACCTGTTCCTGTTTGACGGCGGGGAGGGGACGCAGGTCAGCCTGCGGCGGCTCAACCTCAAATGGAAAAAAATCGACGCGATTTTCGTGTCGCACACGCATGCCGACCACGTGACGGGGCTGCCCGGCATTATGATGCTGTCCGCGCAGGTTGACCGCACCGAGCCGCTGTACATCTACGGCCCGCCCAAAATCGCCGAGTACATCGAGACGAGCCGCAAGGTGCTCGATATGTACATCAATTATCCCGTGGTCGTCAAAGAAATCACCGCGCCGTGCGTCGTGCATGAGGGCGACGGCTTCTATATCCGCGCGTTCCCGCTGTCGCACACCAAGACGTGCGTCGGCTACACGCTTGAGGAGCTTGACCGCCCCGGCGAATTCAGCCCGGAACGGGCGGCCGCGCTCGGCGTTCCGCGCGGGCCGCTGTGGGGGAAATTGCAGCACGGCGAATGCGTGACCGCGCCGGACGGCTCGACCGTCACCCCGGAGCAGGTGCTCGGCGCAAAGCGGAGCGGGCGCAAGTTCAGCTTCGTGACGGACACGCAGTACCTGCCGTCAATCGCAAAGGAAGTGCGCGGGTCAGACCTGCTGATCTGCGAGGGAATGTTCGCGGACGACCTTGCCGACCAGGCGAAAGAAAAGAAGCACATGACCGCGCGGCAGGCGGCGACCGTCGCGCGCGACGCGGGTGTGCGGCGCATGGCGATGATCCATTACAGCCCGCGCTACACCGACCGCGAGCTTGACGGCATATTGCAGCAGGCGCGCGCCGTGTTCCCCGCCGCCGAGCTGACGCACGACCGCATGCACTTTGACATTCCGTATGTGGACTAAAGACGGAGGATCGTATGCCCGGAACAACGGACGGCCTGACATTCTCACGGGAGCGGAGCGTCTCTTCGGCGTTCATCGACAGCTCCACAAAGCTCGGCATCGCGCAGACGGTGCTGATGGTGCAGGACAACCTCACCGAATGCTTTGCCGCGCTCGGCTGCGACGGCATCACCTGGCGCGAGCGGTTCGGCGTGTTCTGGGTGTTCACGAAGACGCGGGTCGATTTCTTCCGCCGCCCGTGCTGGCGCGACCGGATTTTGGTGCGGACGTTCCCGGTCGCCAATGCCGGATTCCGCGCCGAGGTGAACACGGTGCTTTCGGATTTGGACGGAACTGTCCTTGCCGCGGCGAATCAGGAGGCGTGCGTACTCGACCTAGAAAAACACCGTCCCGTCAAGCTTGCCGCGCTCCCGTTCCCGTCCGGGTCGTTCCCCGCGCGCGCCTGCGAAAGCCCGTTCAGCAAATTCCCGCAGGACTTTTCCGAGGACGACTTCGCGTTCGAGCAGGCCGTCCGCTCGCAGCACATCGACATGTCGCGCCACATGAACAACATCGAGTACATCAGGCTCGCGCTCAGCGTCCTCTCCGACGACTTCCTCCAGACGCACGAGCCGAAATCGCTTGAGGTTCACTACACGGGCGAAAGCCGCGAGGGGCAGGTCCTGCGCGTGTTCAGTCGCACGGACGGCGCGACGACGCTCGCGGGCATCCACGAGGGCGGCCGCCCGGTCTTTGCCATGCAGGCAACATTCTGACGCAACCCGTCCGCTGCGGTTTGACACGCCTCCGATTTTTCCGCTAGAATACGGCAAGGAGGAAACAGCCATGTCTGACGCAGCATTCGCTGATTTCACACGCAATTCCGTCGCATTGTTAGCGTACAAAAGCCATCCACACGCGATTTCAGCGCATTGTCAGAATGCAAAGGGCTTCCACACGGAATTTCGGCGCGTTGTCGGATTGCAAAAGGGCTTCCACACGCGATTTCAGCGTATTGTCGGACTACAAAAAGGGCTTCCACACGGAATTTCGTCGCATTGTCGGATTGCAAAAGCCGTTTACACGCAGTTTCGGCGCATTGTCAGAACGCAAAAGGGCTTCCACACGGAATTCCGGCGCGTTGCCGGACGGCAAACGTCGGTCTCCATGCAAAAGGGGGCTTGCGTTTGGTTTTTGCAGGACAAGGACGCGCGGTTTTATACGAACAAAACACGGAGGTGTGTATGACAAAACTTTCTTCCCGGCTTCGCATTACGGAGGCGGATGCGGCGAGCGACGCGCTCGTGCGGCTTTTCAAGGCGGCGGGGCTGAAGGACGAGTTCCTGTGCGGCGCGTTTGCCGAGCTTGCGGACTTGAGCGCGCGGCTGACGACCGCAATCCGGCAGGACACGGCGGATTCGCGGCTTGACGAAAAGGATGCCGCGCGGGATGCCGCCGTGCGCGACCTGGGCACGCTGATTCAGGGCTACACGGCGATTCCCGTGGCGGAAAAGAAGGCGGCGGCGCGGCGGCTGGACGCGGTGTTCTCCAAGTACGGAAAGAAAATCGTGAACGAAACCTACGCTGCGGAGTCTTCGCTCATCGAAAGCCTGCTGGAGGATCTGGGCGCGCTGGAGGCGGAGACGACGCTGCTTGAGGGCGTGGCGGCGCTGGTGGCGGGGCTGCGCACGGCGCAGGACGAATTCAACGCGGCGAACGACGACTTTACGGCGGCAAAGGCTGCCCGGAGCGAGAGCGCGACGCAGGTGAAAAAGGAACTGACTGCTTTGGTGAACCTGAAGATCGTGCCGTACCTGGGCGCGGTAGGCAGCGCGGCGGCGTACCAGGAGTTCGCGGCACAGGCGGAGGCCGAAATCGCCCATGCGAACGCTGCTTCGGAACGCCGCACGAAAAAGGAGGGGAAGAAGGAGGAGTAGGGACACCGGGACACGACCGTGCCGACGAGTTTTCGTTTGCACGGCGGCCAGCCAAAGCTGCCGCCTGCGGCACGGGTGCATGAGAACAGCATCCGCGCCGCAAATCGTCCATAAAAAACAGCATTTTTCAAAAAAAATAATTTTTTCATAAAAATCCTCAAAAAAAGTGCGAAACCTCTTGACAAGATGACGGGGGGGGGTAATATAGGGCACTGTTTTTTTTTTTTTTACGCGGATTGGTTTGTAAAAAAGCATTGGGCTTGGCCCGGCGGCCTGTGGGGCGGTGTGGTTGCGGGAGGGTATAAACCTAACCCGG